>JALYHK010000172.1:0-2296 GCA_030776605.1 Pseudomonadota bacterium | reverse complement strand
GTGAAGGACAATCTCGAGCGCGCGCTCGCCGACCTCGCCGACGAGCTGCGCGAGGACGAGCGGCTGAAGAGCGTCGTCGCCGGGATCGAGGCGACGGCGCGCGAGCTCGACAGCGTGTTCCAGCGCCACGGCATCACCCGCATCGAGGCGCTCGGTGAGCCGCTCGATCCGAACCGGCATCAAGCGATGCTCGAAGTCCCCGACGACAGCGTCGAGCCCGGCACGGTGGTCGAGGAGATGCAGTCCGGCTACATGATCAAGGACCGGCTGCTTCGTCCGGCATTGGTCGGCGTCGCAAGGAAGCCCTGAAGCCTCGGCTGCCGTAAAGCGGGTGACGGCTCAGCGCCGCCGCTGCGCTCCCGCAACGGCCGCCTCGCCGCTCGTTTTCGCAAGGATCCCATCATGTTCCTCAAAGGCAAGAGAGCGCTGGTCACCGGCTCCACCTCCGGGATCGGCCTCGCCATCGCCCGCGCGCTCGCTGCCGAGGGAGCGGCGGTCACGATCAACGGGTTCGGCGACGAAGCCGAGATCGAGCGCATCCGCGCCGGGCTCGAAGCGGCGAGCGACGCCCCCGCCCGCTACAGCGCCGCCGACCTCACCAGGCCCGCGGAGATCGAGGCGATGATGCGGGACGCGGGCGGGATCGACATCCTCGTCAACAACGCCGGCATGCAGCACGTCGCGCCGGTCGACCAGTTCCCGCCGGACAAATGGGACCTGCTCATCGCCCTCAATCTCTCGGCGGCGTTCCACACGATCCGGCTCGCCCTGCCGGCGATGAAGGCGAAGGGCTGGGGCCGCGCGATCAACACCGCCTCGGCGCACAGCCTCGTCGCGAGCCCGAACAAGGCGCCCTATGTCGCCTCCAAGCACGGCATCGCCGGCCTCACCAAGGCGGTGGCGCTCGAGACGGCGACGAGCGGCGTCACCGTCAACTGCATCAGCCCCGGCTACGTCTGGACGCCCTTGGTCGAGAACCAGATCCCGGACACGATGAAGGCGCGGGGGCTGACCCGCGAGCAGGTGATGAACGACGTGCTGCTCGCCGCCCAGCCGACGAAGACGTTCGTCACCGTCGATCAGGTCGCCGCCCTCGCCCTCTTCCTCTGCCGCGACGAGGCCGCCTCGATCACCGGCGCCAACCTCTCGATCGACGGCGGCTGGACTGCGCAGTGACGGCGGCGGCGCCGCGCGCTCAGAAGCCGTAGAGCGTCGAGGGCAGCGGCAGCCGCAGGCGGTGCCCGACGCGCGCGAACGCCGCCTGGACCGCCGGCCGCGCGCGCAATTCGGCGAATTGCGCCTCCGCGCGCAGCGAAGCGGGCGCGTCCGTCCTGGGTTGCCAGTCCTGCATCCAGAGGATCGCCTGGTCGCGCCAGTCGTCGCTTTCGAGGGCTCCGATCAATATGCGCTCCGCGGCGTCCGCTTCCCCGCGGCAGAGATGCGTCGCGATCATGGCGGGGCGGTTCTCGTCGACCTTGGCCTCCATCCGCCGCATCCATGCGTCGGATTCGCCGCGGCGGCCGAGGCGGGCCGCGGCGCAGGCGGCATTCCCCCATAGGATCATCTTGCCATAGTCGCTCACGACATCGGCGCCAGCCTCGGCGAGCCGCGCGACTTCCCGCAGCGCCTCCTCGTTGCGTCCGGTCTTGAGCAGCAGGCTGGTGAAGTTGATGCTGGTGTTGATGAGCTCCGGCCGCTCCTCGAGGCTCATCGATGCGAGCGGCCTGATCAGCTCGATCCCCTCGTCCTCCGCTCCCGTCGCGATCAGCGCGAAAGCGGCCTCGTTGACCAGCCAGAATCCGCGCTGGCCGCGGGCGACCACCAAAGCGGGATCGGCCATCAGCGGCAGCAGCAGGTCGAGCACGTCGCGATCGCGGCCGACCGACCGCAGGTAGGTGGCGCGCTCGACCAGCGCATCGACGTCTTCGGGCGCGGCCGCGAGCGCCCCGGCGGTGAGCCGGTCCTGCGTCTCGATCGCCGCGCGCACGCGTGCCACGCGGTCGGCGTCGCCGACCAGCGGATCGAACTTCCTGTCGGTGACGAGGCGAAGGACGGAGCCGATGCCGTGCACGTCCCGAACGGCATCGGCCGCGGCCCTGGCGTCGCCGCGGTCCAGATGCCGCTCGGCGACGATCATCCTGAGGCCGTCCGCGAGCTCCGCCGGCTGCCCTTCCCCGGGCCAGCCGAGCCTGAGGATGGCCTCTGCGAAAAGCGCCCGCGATTCGGTGTCGTTCGCCGCCTGCAACTGATGAAGCAGCGACCACACATGCTCGCGCTCGAAGCCCGCGACGAACTC
>JALYHK010000171.1 GCA_030776605.1 Pseudomonadota bacterium | reverse complement strand
CTCGCGCAATATGGCATCACCAAAAGCACCGTCACGGCCTTCGCCCTCACCTTCCTCGCCTACAACTTCAAGTTCCTGTGGGCGCCGATCGTCGACAATGTGCGCCTGCCCTTCATCCACCGCTTCGGACAGCGGCGCTCGTGGCTGTGGCTGATCGGCATCGTCGTCATCGCGGCCGTGGTGTTCCTGGGCAGCCTCGATCCGCGCGCGGACATCCAGACCGTGGCGGTGGCCGCGATCATGGTGGGCATCGCCGGCGCCACCTACGACATCATCATCGACGCCTACCGGATCGAGCTGCTCGAGCCGCGCCAGCTCGGCGCCGGATCGGGGATGAGTCAATATGGCTGGCGGATCGGATCGGCGGCGGCGGGCGCGCTCGCCCTGGTCCTGGCGGCGCGCTACGGCTGGGCGGTCGCATATGCGGCTTGCGCGGTTCTCGCGCTTCCGGCGATGCTGGTCGGAGCGGTGATGGGCGAGCCGGCGCGCCACCGCGAGCCGGCGCCGGTCCGCAGCCCGCTCCAGGCCGTGATCGCCTATTTCAGCCCACTGATCGAGTTCCTGAAGCGGCAGGGCGCGCTCGTCGTGCTGCTGTTCGTGGTCATCCACAAGATCGGCGACACGCTCGCCAATCTGACGCTGCGCCTGTTGTTCGAGGACCTCGGCTTTACCAACGACGAAGTCGCCTTCTACGACGTCTTTGTCGGCTTCATCGCCCTCCTGGTCGGCGTCTTCGTGGGCGGCATCCTCTACTCGAGGCTGGGGATGAAGCGGTCGGTGCTGATCAGTCTGATCCTGATGGCGGTCTCGAACTTCGGGTTCGCGGGGCTCGCGCTGATCGGCCACGACAACTATGCGATGGCCTCGGTGATGGCGTTCGAGAATTTCGCCAGCGGCATCGGCGGCGTCACCGTCGTCGCCTACCTCTCGGCGCTGTGCAACCTCCGCTTCACCGCGACCCAGTATGCCTTGCTCTCGGCGCTCGCCAGCGTCGCCGGACGCTTCCTGACCGGCACCACTGCCGGATCGCTGATCGAGGCGATGGGCTATGTGAACTTCTACCTTCTGACCACGGTCATCGCCTTCCCCGGCATCATCCTGTTCTGGGTGATGATGCGCACCGGTCTTGCAGATGTGTCGATGGGCGATGCGGGCGTCGTCGGCGAGGGCGATGCGCGCAAGGATGAGGCGCCGGCCTAGACCGGCAGCTGCCCGTTCTCCCGCAGCACTTGGCCGGCGAGATACAGCGAGCCGAAGATGAGCACGATCGGCGGCCGCGCCCGGTCGGCGTGGCGGGCGATCCAGCCGAGCGCGTCCTCAACCCCCGCCGCTGGAACGGCGGCGAGTCCGGTCTCGCGCGCCGTCGTCGCCAGCGCCGCAGGACTGTGGTGCTCGTGCCCTTCCACCGGGACCGGATGGAGGGTGACGGCACGTCCGGCGAAGGGCTTCAGCACCCCCGCCACGTCCTTGTTGGCGAGCATGCCGAGCACGAGGTGGAACGGACGGTCGGCGGGGACGTGGGCGCGGAAGAAATCGGCGACCGCGCGCGCCGCGGCTGGATTGTGGCCGCCGTCGAGCCACAGCTCCGCCCCCGCCGGCAGCAGGCCGCGGAGCGGCCCTTCGGCGAGGCGCTGCAGCCGTGCCGGCCATTCCGCCCAGCCCATCGCCGCCTTCAGCGCCGATTCGGGGATGCGGAGCGCCTGCTGGTGGCGCAGCATCGCGACGGCGAGCGCGGCGTTCATCGCCTGGTGCGCGCCGGGCAGGCGGGGCAGGGGAAGATCGATGCGTCCGCCGGCGTCCCGGTAGTGGATCTTCTTCTGATAGACCGCCGCGTCCCACCGCCCGCCGCGCGGCAGCCAGTCGGCACCCGCTTTGGCCGCCGCCTCGCCGATCCGGTCGGCGATGGCGGGCGGATAATGCTGGGTGACGAGCGGCACGCCGCGCTTGGCGATCCCCGCTTTCTCCGCCGCCACCTGCTCGATCCGGCCACCGAGGAACGCCTGATGGTCGAGGCCGAGCTGGGCGATGCCGCAGACCATTGGATCGGGAATGACGTTGGTGGCATCGAGCCGGCCGCCGAGGCCGACCTCGACGATGGCGGCGTCGGCGGCGGTGCGCGCGAAGACGAGGAAAGCCGCCGCCGTCGTCGCCTCGAAGAAGCTGATCTCCATCCCTTGCGCGGCCTCGAGCGTCTCCTCGAGCAAGGCGGCGAGCGCCTCGTCTCCGACCGGTTTGCCGGCGAGGCGGATGCGTTCGTTGAAGCGGACCAGGTGCGGGCTTGTGTAGACGTGGGCGGCGAGCCCCGCCGCCTCGACCGCGGCGCGCAGGAAGGCGCAGGTTGAGCCCTTGCCGTTGGTGCCGGCAACGTGAAGGACCGGCGGCAGCCTCCGCTCCGGATTGCCGAGGCGGGCGAGCAGAGCCGCGATCCGCTCCAGCCCGAGCACGTCCGCGCCCGGCGAGAGGCGCGCCAGCCGGTCGAGCTGCGCCTGGACGGCGGGATGATCGGAGACGGCGCGGTCGGCCATCAGAAACTCGGGCTGGCGCCTACGCGGCCGCCTCGCGCTCCGGCGCCAGATAGGCGATGAGCCGGGCGAGCCGGTGCCTCAGCTCGCGGCGCGGAACGACCATGTCGACCATCCCGTGGTCGAGCAGATATTCGGCGCGCTGGAAGCCTTCGGGGAGCTTCTCGCGGATGGTCGATTCGATCACGCGCTGGCCGGCAAAGCCGATCAGCGCGCCCGGCTCGGCGAGGTGGATGTCGCCGAGCATCGCATAGGATGCGGTGACGCCGCCCGTCGTCGGATCGGTGAGCACGACGATGTAAGGAAGGCCCGCCTCCTTCAGCTCGGCGACGGCTACGGTGGTCTTGGGCATCTGCATCAGCGACAATATGCCCTCCTGCATCCGCGCCCCGCCGGCGGCGGTGAAGACGACATAGGGGCAGCGGTCGGCGATCGCCGCGCGTGCGCCCTCGACGAAGGCCGCGCCGACGCCGAGCCCCATCGACCCGCCCATGAAGGCGAAGTCCTGGACGCCGACCACCGCCCGCTGCCCCTCGATGGTGCCGCGCGCGTTCATCAGCGCGTCGGGCTCGCCGGTCTGCTGGCGCGCCGTCTTCAGCCGGTCGGTGTAGCGCTTCGAGTCGCGGAACTTCAGCGGGTCCTCGCGCACCGGCGGCGGCGGCAGGATGGTGAAGCCGGGGTCGAGGATCTGCTCGAAGCGCTTGCGCGGGCCGATCCGCCCATGGTGACCGCAGCGGGGGCAGACGCTGAGGTTCTCCTCCCATTCCTTGCTGAACACCATCGCGTCGCATTCGCGGCACTTGTGCCAGAGGTTCTCGGGAATCTCGCGCTTGGGCAGGAACGGGATTTTGTTGCGGACGCGGTTGAGCCAGCTCATTCTCTGTCTCCTCGCGCCGCGCGATAGGCTTCCCCGACGGAGCTTGTCCAGCAGGGGCGACAGGTCCGATTCGGAGCGATCCTTGCCGCGGGCGGCGCGGGCGCCAGGATGCGGCCATGTTCGCCGCCGCCGAAACTCTCGCCCGCACCGCGCTCCGCCGCGCCGTCGATTTCGCGCTGCCGCCCCGTTGCCCGGGCTGCGGGGCGATCACGCCCGAGGAGCACAGCTTCTGCCTCGCCTGCTGGTCCCAGCTCGTCTTCATCGGCGAGCCCTGCTGCCTGCGCTGCGGACTTCCCTTCGAGCACGATGGCGGCGGCGCGGCCGAATGCGGCGCCTGCCTCGCCGATCCGCCGCGCTTCGACCGGGTGCGCGCCGCGGTCGCCTACGGCGATATCCCCCGCAGGGTGGCGCTTAAGCTCAAATATGGAGGGCGCCCGGGCGTCGCCGAGACGATGGCGCGGCTGATCGAGCGCCATCTGGACCGCGAGGCGGAGGCGATCCTCGCGCCGGTCCCGCTCCACCGCTGGCGGATCTGGAAGCGCGGCTACAACCAGTCGGCGCTGATCGCCTGCGTCCTTTCGAAGCGCAGCGGAATTCCCGTTGCGCTCGATCTCCTGCGC
>JALYHK010000170.1 GCA_030776605.1 Pseudomonadota bacterium | reverse complement strand
AGGTACCCGGTGCCGACCCAGGGCGCGCTCCAGAGCTCGACCACGGACTTCGAGGAGCTCGGCTACGACCCCGCCGGCAACGTCGTCTCGCGCCGGCTGCGCGACGGCCAGACGGTCCAGCAGAGCTTCGATGCGCTGGGCCGGCTCACCCTGATCGACCTGCCCAACAGCAGCTACAACGAGCACGACCGGGCGTTCGGCTACGACCTGCTGGGCCGGATGACCCGCGCCGAGACGCTGGGGCACACCTTGCTCACGTTCGGCTATGACGCGCTGGGGCGGATGACCAGCGAGTTCAACGTCCACGGCACCAAGACCTCGGCCTACGACCTCGCCGGCCGGCGCACCCGGCTCACCCACCCCGACGGCTTCTTCGTCGACTACGACTACAATGTGACCGGCGAGGTGACCGCCATCCGCGAGAACGGCGCCACCTCCGGGCCGGGCGTGCTCGCGGTCTACAGCTACGATCCCTCGAGCAGCGCCGGGCAGATGGGGATCGCGACCGGCGTCACGTTCGGCAACGGCACCTTCGCCCATCTGAGCTACGACGCCGCGCTGCGCCCCTCCGGCCGCACCATCGACCTCGCCGGCACGGTGAACGACCTGACGCTCGGGTTCACCTACAACCCGGCTTCGCAGATCGTCTGGAACAGCCGCACCAACGACGCCTACAGCTTCACCGCGCTCGCCACCGGCATCGTCGCCGAGGTGCCCAACGGGCTCAACCAGCTCGTCAATCGCGACGGGGCCGCGCTGACCTACGACGCCCGCGGCAACCTGCTCTCTGCCCCCGGCGCGGATTACATGTACACGGCCGAGAACCGGCTGACCGCCCGGCAGGGGGTCGGCTACATGGACTATGACGCGCTCGGGCGGCTGCGCTGGGTCTACGACTATCAGACCACCCGCTACGACCAGTTCGACTACGACGGCCACATGGTGATCGCCGAGAACCGGGCGGCCTCGGAGAACGGCTCGCCCCCGCTCCCGCCGCGCCGCCGGACCGAGCCCGCTCGGGCTGGCGGATCGGCGTCGCCTGCATCTTTTCGTTTGCGGGCGGGGCGGGGGCGGGGGTAGCGGCTGGGGAAGGCAGTCCGGCTCGAGGAGGCGGCGGGATGACGGCGACGCTCAGTCACTTCATCAACGGCGAGCGCATCCGCGCCGAGGCGCCGCACGCCAGCGTCAATCCTTCGAACACCGAGGACGTGGTGGCGCGCTTCCCCGCCGGCGGCAGCGCCGAGGTCGACGCCGCCGCGCGTGCCGCCCGCGCCGCCTTTCCCGCCTGGGCGGAAGCCTCGCCCGAGGTCCGCTCCGACCTGCTCGACAAGGCCGGCGCGGCGATCATGGCGCGCGCGCAGGAGCTGGGACGGCTGCTCTCGCGCGAGGAGGGCAAGACGCTCGCGGAGGGCACCGGCGAGGTCGTGCGCGCGGCGCGGATCTTCAAATATTTCGCCGGCGAGGCGCTGCGCCGCCACGGCCGCACCCTGCCTTCCACCCGCCCCGGGATCGACGTCGAGACCCACCGCGAGCCGGTCGGCGTCGTCGGCCTGATCACGCCGTGGAACTTCCCGATCGCGATTCCCGCCTGGAAGGCGGCGCCGGCGCTCGCCTTCGGCAATACGGTGGTGCTGAAGCCGGCCAGCCCGACGCCGGCGATCGCCGCCGCGCTCGCCGACATCCTCGACGAGGCGGGCGCGCCGCCGGGCGTCTTCAATCTGGTGCTCGGCGAAAGCGGGGTCGGCGCGGCGCTGGTCGAGCATGAGGAGGTCGACGCCGTCTCCTTCACCGGGTCGCAATATGTCGGCGGCAAGGTGGCGGAGGCGGCGGTCCGCCGCCAGGCGCGGGTGCAGCTCGAAATGGGCGGCAAGAACCCGCTGGTGGTGCTCGACGACGTCGACCTCGAGCGGGCGGTGGCCTGCGCGATCGACGGCGGCTTCTACGGCACCGGCCAGCGCTGCACCGCCAGCTCGCGCGTCGTCGTCACCGAAGCGATCCACGACCGCTTCGTCGCCGCGCTCGCCGAGCGGGCCAAGTCGCTGAAGGTGGGCGACGCGCTCGACCCCTCGACCCAGATCGGGCCCGCGGTGAGCGAGAGCCAGCTGCGGCAGAATCTCGACTATATCGAGGTCGCGACGCGCGAGGGCGGGCGGCTCGCCGCCGGCGGCGAGCGGCTCGAGCGCGCCACCCCCGGCTTCTACATGTCGCCGGCAGTGATCGCCGACACCGCGCCCGAGATGCGGATCAACTGCGAGGAGGTGTTCGGGCCGGTCGTCAGCACGGTGCGCGTGCGCGACTATGAGGAGGCGCTCGCGGTCGCCAACCGCGGCCAGTTCGGCCTTTCGGCGGGGATCGTCACCAATTCGCTGAAGCATGCGCGGCACTTCCGCCGCCATGTCCGGGCGGGAATGGTGATGGTGAACCTGCCGACCGCAGGCGTCGATTATCACGTGCCGTTCGGCGGCACGCGCAAGTCGAGCTACGGCCCGCGCGAGCAGGGGTTCGCCGCGGCCGAATTCTACACCCAGACCAAGACCGTCTATGTCGGCGGCTGAACGGGAGGGGCCGAGATGGGGGTGACGGGCAAGCCGGAATGCGTCTGGAACGTCGAGGCGGAGCTCGGCGAGGGGCCGGTCTGGGCCGAAGCCGCGCTCTGGTTCGTCGACATCAAGAAGCGCAACATCCACCGCTTCGACCCGCAGGGCGGCGGACGGCGGAGCTGGGACGCGCCCGAGCCGATCGGGTTCCTGCTGCCCGCCGAGGGCGGCGGCTTCGTCGCCGGGCTGCAGAGCGGCCTTCACCGCTTCGCGCCGGAAAGTGGCGCGTTCGAGCGCATCGTCGAGGTCGAGCCCGAGCTTCACGACAACCGGCTCAACGACGGCACCGTCGATCCCGCCGGGCGGCTGTGGTTCGGATCGATGGACGACGGCGAGAAACAGGCGAGAGGGCGCTTCTACCGCTTCGCCCGCGGCGCGCTGGCCGAAGCGGGGCTGCCGAAGGTGGCGATCACCAACGGCCCGGCGGTCTCGCCCGACGGGCGGACGCTCTACTGGGTCGATACACTCGGCCAGTCCGTCCACGCCTGCGCGCTGCGCGACGACGGCACCCTCGGGGACTCCCGCTTGTTCGCTCAGCTCGGCGCGAAGGAGGGGTTTCCCGACGGTCCGACGGTCGACAGCGAGGGCTGCGTGTGGATCGCATTGTACTTCGGCTGGGAGGCGCGGCGCTATTCGCCGCAAGGCAAGCTGATCGAGCGGGTCGCCTTCCCGGTCTCGAACGTCACCAAGCTCGCCTTCGGCGGCGAGGACCTGCGCACCGCTTTTGCGACGACCGCCCGGCACGGGTTGAAGCCTGAGGCGCTGGCGAAGCAGCCCGAGGCGGGCGGCCTGTTCGCCTTCACGGTCGACGTGCCCGGCGTCGCCACCCCCGCCGCCGCGCTCTGACGCCGGGTTCTGCGCAGCCCCGGTTCCGCTGTCGGCCAAAGCGCGCTAGAGCGGCGCTGCGCGCGCCCGTAGCTCAGCCGGACAGAGCACGAGCCTTCTAAGCTTGGGGTCGCAGGTTCGAATCCTGCCGGGCGCGCCAGCCGTTTCAGTGAGTTGGCGGGATTTCAATCGTCTGGGCGCTCACCCCCGCTCGGCGAGAGAGCGCGCTCACCTCCTTGATGCCGCTGAACGGCGGAAACGGGTGGAAAGCGGAGGTTCGCCTCTGCCGACGCGTCCGTCACCTTTATCGCTGCGCATTGCTGGGTTCATGATCCGCATGAGGATCCCCGTCGGGCGGGGGCGGCGTCCGCTGTCGGGTTGGAACTTCCCCGCTTGCTCCAGTTCGGTTGCCGGCGCGCTGTGGGGGAGGGCCCGCTGTCCCCGCCGCTGGCGAGGATGATGTGCTTGCCGCTTCGGTTCCGGTTCCAGGCATTGCAGCGGGGGATGAGATATCCTCTACTATCTTCCAACTGCCATCCGCCTGCCTCTTGAAGATGGTAAGATAGTTCCCTCTCACGGTCTCAGGAGTATTCGTATC
>JALYHK010000169.1 GCA_030776605.1 Pseudomonadota bacterium | reverse complement strand
CAGCGGCCCTGAGAGCCCCAGCGGCTGGAAGATGAACAGCGGCGCAATGGCGGGGCCGATGATGGTTCCGAGGCCAAAGGAGGAGGCGATGGCGGAGAGCGCGTTGGTCCGCTGCTCGCCTTCGGTTCGTGCCGCGATATAGGCCTGGACCGCGGGCGGCGAGGCCGATCCCCAGGCGCCGTAAAGCGTCCGGCCGACGGTGAACACGAGGAAGGCGACCGCGCCGGGGATCAGCCCGGCGAGACCGACCGCGAGCGCGACGCCGCAGATCAGCATCGAGACGATGAAGCCGACAAGGCCGAGGCGCATCAGCGCGCGGCGTCCGCGATGATCGGCGCGGCGCGCCCAGTGCGGCGCCGTCGCCACCCAGACGACGGCGGAGAGGCTGAACGCCACCGCCACCCAAAGGTCGGGAACCGCCAGCTCGCGCCCGATCGCCGGCATCAGAGACTGCATCGCGGTGTTGCCGGAAGCGGCGACCAGCATCACCGCGAACAGCAGCAGGAAGCGGCCGCGCGGGAGGCGGTGATCCGCCGCGGCCGCTTGGCTCGCGGCCGCGCCGCGGCCTTTGCGGCGGGCGCGAGAGCCCGATGTGCTGCCCTGTTCCGGCGCCATTGCGCGGAGCCTTTCGTCTCGCCCGTCCGTTGGTGCGGGAACCAGCAACCGAGGCGGTGGTGCCGCAAACCCGCCCTTGCCATTGCGGCGGCGATTTGCCAACGCACCCTCTGCCTCCAGAAGAGACGCGAGACCCGGCCGATGACAGCATCCCACGAAGCGCGCAGCGGACGCAGCTTCAGGCGCGCCGCCGCCGGCGGGCCGCTCATCCAGTTCCTGCGCGGCTTCATCAAGCATCCGGTGATGGTCGGCTCGGTGATCCCCTCGTCCAAGATGCTGATCGACAAGATGCTAGAGCCGGTCGATTGGGACGAGTGCCGGCTGTTCATCGAATACGGACCGGGGGTCGGCACCTTCACCGAGCCGGTGCTCGAGCGGATGGCGGCCGACGCGACGCTGATCGCGATCGATACCAACCCCGACTTCACCGACTATCTCAACCGCAAGTTCCGCGACAGCCGGCTGATCGCGGTGACCGGCTCGGCCGCCGACGTGCGCAAGATCATGGCGGAAGCGGGCTTCGCCGAGGCGGATTACATCCTCTCCGGCCTCCCCTTCTCGACGCTGCCGCCGGGCGTCGGGCCGAAGATCGCCGCCGAGACCGCGGCGGCGCTGCGCCCGGGCGGCGCCTTCCTCGTCTATCAGTTCTCGCCGAAGGTCCGCGACTTCATCGCGCCCCATTTCGACCGCGTCGAAAAGGGCTTCGAGTGGCGCAACATCCCTCCCGCCCAGCTCTTCTGGGCCTGGAAGGACTGAGGCCTCACTCGCCCGGGGCGCCGCCGACGACCGGCACGTCGCCCCGCCACTCGATCCGCGCGATGTGCATCTGCCGCGCGTCCCCCGCCGAGCGGC
The DNA here is from genome assembly GCA_030776605.1 of Pseudomonadota bacterium. Lineage (GTDB taxonomy): Bacteria > Pseudomonadota > Alphaproteobacteria > Sphingomonadales > Sphingomonadaceae > Allosphingosinicella. Next base: position 2,554 of record JALYHK010000169.1, on the reverse strand, counting down.
AGTTGCTGCCCGTCGCCCAGGCGTGGAAGGCCATGTACTGCCGGCCGTTCGCCTCGAACACCATCGGGTGGCCCGGGCCGCTCAGGCAGTCGGGCCGGCGGCGGCTGGCGAGGATCGGGTTCTCCGGAGCATCGGCGCAGGGGCCGAGCGGCCCCTCGCAGCGGGCGAAGCCGGTCGCGTAGCGCGACAGCGGCTGCCAGGCGTGCCAGGCGAAGTCGTTGGCCGAGAAAAACAGGATGTAGCGGTCGCCGCGCCGGACCATGAACGGTGCCTCGACGATGTGGCCCTCCCACTCCTGGTCGTTGCGGGCGAGCGAGACCGGCTCGCCGAGGACCGCCAGCCCGTCGGGAGCGAGCCGCTGGCCCCAGATCTCCGTCGCCCGCCGCGCCGTGGGGTGGTTCCCGTCGTTCTTGAAATAGAGGTAGAGCTGCCCGTCGGCGTCGCGAAACGGGCTGGCGTCGATCGTGCCGCCGAGCTCGTGCTGGCAGACCAGCGGCGCGTCGCCGTGGGGAACGAAGGGCCCGCGCGGATCGGCGCTCACCGCCGCGCCGATGCACTGCTGGCTCGTGCGGCTGTGGCGCGCGGTAAAATAGAGGATGAAGCGGCCGCCGAGCGGCAGCACCTCGGGGGCCCAGGTGAAGCCGGCGGTCGCCCAGCCGGGGAGCACCGGCAGCGCGTCCCGGTAGCCGCTGCGGCTCTCCGGGTCGCCCATCATCTGCCAGTTGGCCAGGTCGTGCGAGAAGGCGATCGGGACGTTCGCCCGCAGCTGCGTCATGTTGGTCGCATAAGCGTAATAGCGGTCTCCGTGGGGGAGCACGAACGGGTCCGGGAAGTTGGTCCGCAGCACCGGCGGTGCCGCGCCTGCGGCCGCCGCGCCGGCGCCCGCGACGGTCGGCGAGCAGGAGGCGAGGCAGAGGAGCAGGAGAAGGCTGGCGAGACGCTGCACGGCGGATCCTTCCGAATGTTGCGCGGCTGGCGGCGGCCGGCGGCTGTTGCTCCCGCGCGCAGCCGATCCTAGTTTCACCGCGCGGGCGGTCAACCGGCCGGCGCGGCAGCGAGATGGAGGCAAGAGGAGTGGAGGCGACTCGCGCCCTGTTCGGGACGCTGCCGGACGGGCGGGCGGTCGAGGCGGTGACGCTCGCCAACGGCCGCGGCATGCGGGTGCGGGTGATCGCCTACGGCGCGACGCTGCAGTCGCTGTCGGTGCCGGACCGCGACGGCAGGGTCGCCGACGTGGCGCTCGGCCATGCCGCGGTCGAGGGCTATCTCGCCGGCTCCGAATATTTCGGCGCGACCGTCGGCCGCGTCGCCAACCGCATCGCCGGCGGCCGCTTCACGCTCGACGGCCGGACCTATCAGGTGCCGGCGAACGACGGCCCCAACAGCCTCCACGGCGGCGCGGCGGGATTCGACCGGGCGCTCTGGGAGGTGATCGAAGCCGGGGGCGGGGCGGTGAGGCTGCGCCACGTCAGCCCGGACGGGGACCAGGGCTTTCCCGGCACCCTCACCGTGGAGGCAAGCTACGCGATCGGCCGCGACAACGTCCTGACGATCGACTATCGCGCCACCACCGATCGGCCGACCGTGGTCAACATCTCCAACCACGCTTACTGGAACCTCGCGGGCGAGGGCTCTGCGGGAGGCTCGATGGGGCATCTCCTCACCATCCCCGCCGATCATTTCACCCCGACCGACGCAGCCTCGATGCCGACCGGCGAGTTCCATCCCGTCGAGGGGACGCCGTTCGACTTCCGCCGGCCGATGGCGGTCGGCGCGCGGGTCCGCGACGCCTCCGATCGGCAGATCCGCTTCGGCCGCGGCTACGATCACAACTGGGTGGTCGACCGCGCACCCGCTCCGGCGCCGCGGCTGCTTGCCCGACTCGAGGAGCCGGTCTCCGGGCGGGTGCTCGAGCTGCGCTCGAACCAGCCGGGCCTGCAATTCTATTCGGGCAATTTCCTGGATGGTAGCGTCGCCGGCAAGTCGGGTCGCCTCTACCGCCAGGGCGACGGCGTCGCGCTCGAGCCGCAGATGTTCCCCGACACGGCCAACCGCCCGGAGTTCGGCTCGGTCCGGCTCGATCCGGGCGAGACCTATCGCAACCTCATCGAACTGCGTTTCTCGGCCGACTAGCGGGCGCCGCTTCGCACGGCGTCGGCGATCAGGTCCATGACGTCGCTGATGATCTTGGCCGTGGCGGCGCGGGCGCGGCCTCCGACGCGCGGCCGACGCGGTTTCGCTTGCCCGGCGGCGCTCGCCGCGGCTAGCGGCTGGCGGCCGTGGAAGACCTTCGCGCCCTCGTCGCCGCCGAGCTCGCCGCGCCGGTCGATCCGCGGGTCGCGGCCATGGCCGAGGCGCTGGCGGCGCGTTATCCCGGCGCGGCGCGCGCGGTCCTCTTCTACGGCTCGTGCCTCAGGGAACGGCAGCTCGAAGGGCTGATGCTCGACTTCTATCTGATCGTCTCCGGCTATCGCGACGCCTACGGCAAGCGCTGGCTCGCCGCCGCCAACCGGCTGATCCCGCCCAACGTCTTCCCTTTCGCCCAGGGCGGGCA
>JALYHK010000168.1 GCA_030776605.1 Pseudomonadota bacterium | reverse complement strand
GCACCATCCTCAGCCACGCGCCGACGCTCGCCGACCAGCTCGCCCGGCGGCCGGCGCTCCTCGACCGCCTGATCGACGACAGCGCTTTCGCCCCGGCGCCATCGGTCGATGCGCTCGCCGAGGATTTCGCCCGCTCCGAGCGGCCCGACGAGGACTATCAGCTGCTGCTCGACCGCGTGCGCAGCCGGGTCAACGAGACCCGATTCGCGCTCGGGGTGCAGCTCGTCCTCGCGCGCAGCGATCCGCTCGAAGTCGCGGCGGGCTATGCCCGCGTCGCCGAGGCGGCGATCAGGGTGCTGGCCGGCGCGGCGGCGGGCGAGTTCGAGAAGCTCCACGGCAAGGTGCCTGGCTGCGAGCTGCTGATCCTCGGGCTCGGTCGCCTTGGCGGCGAGGTGCTGACCCACAAGTCCGACCTGGACCTCGTCTACCTGTTCAGCGGCACGCACGAGGCGGAATCGGACGGCCCGCGGCCGCTGCGCGCGAGCGAATATTTCAACCGCCTCGCTCAGCGGGTGACGGCGGCGCTGAGCGTGCCGACCGCAGCGGGGCCGCTCTACGAGGTCGACACGCGCCTCCGGCCTTCGGGCAAGGACGGAATGCTCGCCGTCTCGCTCGAAAGCTTCGCCGACTATCAGCGCGAGCGGGCCTGGACCTGGGAGCATATGGCGCTGACGCGGGCGCGGCCGGTGTTCGGCCCAGCCGCCGGGAGGGACGCGCTGGCAGCAGTGGTCGCCGAAGTCCTCGCCGGCCCGCGCGAGGCGGGGCCGGTGATCGCCGACGCGGTGCGCATGCGCGCCGACATCGCCGCCGCGAAGGCGCCGGGCGGTCCGTTCGACGTGAAGCTCGGCCCCGGCGGCCTCGTCGACCTCGAATTCGCCATCCACGTCCTCCAGCTCACCCGCGGCGTCGCGGTCCGGCCGCAGCTCGGCCGTGCCGTGGCCGAGCTGGCCGACGCGGGGCTGGTGCCGCCGGAGATAGTCGAGGCCGAGCGGCTGCTGACGCGGATGCTGGTGACGTTGCGGCTGGTGTCGCCCGAGTCGACCGAGCCTCCTCACGCCTCCTGCGGCCTCGTCGCCCGCGCCTGCGGCCACGAGTCGTGGGGGGCGCTGCTTGCGGCGCACGATGAGGCGCGGCAGAGGGTGGCGGCGCTGTGGCGCGAGGTGAGCGGCGAGGAGGAGCAAGGCTGATGGTGAGCGAAGGCGACCGCGTTCCGGATGTGAAGCTCGAGGCGGTGGACGGGCGGACGATCAGCCCGGCCGACTTCAAGGGCAACAAGCTCGTCCTCTATTTCTACCCGAAAGACGACACCTCCGGATGCACCCGCGAGGCGCAGGATTTCTCGGCGCTCGCCGAGCGGTTCGAGGAAGCGGGCACCTGGCTGCTCGGCGTCTCCCAGGACGATCCGAAGAGCCACGCGAGGTTCGCCGAGAAACACGGTCTCACCGTCCCGCTGGCGAGCGACCGCGACGGCTCGGCCTGCGAGGCGTTCGGCACCTGGGTCGAAAAGTCGATGTACGGGCGCAAATATATGGGAATCGAGCGCGCCACCTTTCTGATCGACCGCGACGGCGTGGTGAAGCGGGTGTGGCGCAAGGTGAAGGTCCCCGGCCACGCCGAGGAAGTGCTCGAGGCGGCGCGGGAGCTCCCCTGACGGCTGAAGAGCGCAGCGGCCGGGCTGGGGCTTTTCCGCAGGGCCGGCGTTGGTCCTGAATGGCGCGGCTCGACATTCCCGGCGCCTGGCAGGAGGCGATCGGCGGGATTGCCGCCGAAGGGGCGGAGCGCGTCGCGGTGATCGACAGCATGTGGGCCGAGCCCGCGCCGGCCGCGTGGCGGCTGCTGGAGACGCTGCACACGAGCTGGATCAATGAGGAGCCGGGGGGCTGATGCGCCCGGTTCTCCACCCGTCGCTGGTCAACGGCCGGTTCGGCGATCCGGCGCTCTACGTCGAGGCGCTGCACCAGCGCGCCGCGCTGCTGTTCGATCTCGGCGACCTGTCGGCGCTGTCGGCGCGCGATCTGCTCCGCACCAGCCATGCCTTCGTCACCCACACGCACATGGACCATTTTGTCGGTTTCGACGCGCTGCTGCGCATCCACGTCGGCCGCGACAAGACCCTCGCGCTGGTGGGGCCGGAGGGCTTCGCCGAGCGCGTCGGCCACAAGCTCCAGGCGTACGAATGGGATCTGGTCGACCGCTACGAAGCCGACCTGACGTTCGAGGTGACCGAGGTGCGTCGCGGGCGGCCGGCGCTGCGGGCCCGCTTCCGGTTCAAGGCGGCCTTCGAGCGCGAAGAGCTGGGTGAGGCCAAGCTCGCCGACGGCATCGTCGCCGCGACGCCCTGGTTCGAGGTGCGGGCGGCGGTGCTCGACCATCACGGCCCGTGCCTGGGCTATGCCGTCGCCGAGCGGGCGCACGTCAACGTCTGGAAGAACCGCCTCGACGCGCGCGGCCTGGCGACCGGGCCTTGGCTCCAGGCGCTGAAGCGGGCGGTGACGGCGGGGGCGGGCGACGAGGAGCCGATCCCGCTTCCGGACGGCGGCACCGCGAAGCTCGGCACGCTGCGCGACCTGGTGAGCGTGAGCCAAGGCCAGAAGATCGCCTATGTCACCGACGTTGCGGACACGCCAGCGAACCGTGCCGCGATTGCCGCCCTCGCCGAAGGCGCGGACAGCTTCTTCCTGGAGGCTCGCTTTGCAGCCGCCGACGCCGAGCAGGCGCGCGCGCGGGCGCATCTCACCTCCCAGGCGGCGGGAGAGATCGCCCGCGCCGCGGGCGCGCGCCGCTTCGAGCCCTTCCATTTCTCGCCGCGCTACGAGGCCGATGAGGAGAGGATGCTGGCCGAAGCCATGGCCCCTTCGCCCCCCGGGGCTGAGCGGAACGGGAGCGACGGCGGCTCGTTCTAAGGAAAAGTCCCTTTCTCCCGGGGCGCGAGCGTCGAGGAGTATGTCGATGAGCCCCCATTTCACCATCCCCGCGTTCGGCGCCGCCGTGCTCGCTGCGGTCGCGCTCGGCGTCCACCTCGGCGAGAGCGCGATCGACCAGATCAACCCGATCTACTTCCAGGGACCCGCCGTCCACCCCCGCGACCGCGGCGCCGCCATCGACCCCAACGCGCTGCCGCCGCAGCGGCCCGCCTTCGCCGAGCTCTACGGCTGGGACGAGGGCGAGGCGGCGCGGACCGCCGACTGCGCGGCTTGCCCGCCGATCGGTGCACGCGACTTCTACGCGGAGGCCGAAGCGGCCTTCGCGGTGCTCGACAGCGGCTGGGCGGATGAGCCCGCCGCCGCCTATGTCGAGGTCCAGCCGACGCCGGAGGAAGAGCCGGAGCGCGAACCGACCGCCTGGGCGGAGATCGACCGCTACACGAGCTACCCGATCGAGGAGAAGCGGGCGCCGCCGCGTGGGGAGACCTTCGCGGCTGCCGACTGACGGCGGCCTTGCGCTCCCGCCGTTCCGCCTTCAGGAGGGGGCATGCCGCTCCGCTCCAAAGCGCTTGCGCCCCTCCTCGCCGCCGCGCTAGCCGCCTGTGCCGTGGCACCGACGGCGACGCAGGGCAGCGGCCCGGACGGGCTGATGGCTTGGCCCGACCTCACCGGCCGGCCGCGGCCTGAGCCGAGCGCGACGATCCGCTACGGGGCGGATTCGATGCAGGTCGTCGACCTCTGGCTGCCGGAGGGGGAGGGGCCGCATCCGACCGTGCTGATGGTCCACGGCGGCTGCTGGCAGAGCGAGGTGGCCGACCGCCGCCTGATGGACTGGGCCGCCGACGACCTCAGGCGGCGCGGCGTCGCGGTGTGGAACATCGACTATCGCGGCGTGGATCGCTCCGGGGGTGGCTATCCCGGAACCTTCCTGGACGCAGCCGCGGCAGCCGATGAGCTGCGTTCCCACGCGCGGCGGTACAATCTCGATCTGTCGCGGCTGGTGGCGGTCGGCCATTCGGCCGGAAGCCATCTTGCGTTGTGGCTCGCCGCGCGACCGCGTCTGCCGAAGCAGAGCGTCCTGCGCAGCGCGGACCAGCTTCGGATC
>JALYHK010000167.1 GCA_030776605.1 Pseudomonadota bacterium | reverse complement strand
ACTCACGTCCTGTCGCGCCGGACCGGATTTTCGGTTTCGAGCACGCGATCGACAAGATCGACCTGGCGCGGATCGACGCCGACACCACCGCGGCCGGCAACCAGGCCTTCACCTTCATCGGATCGGCGGCTTTTTCCGGCAACGGTGCCGCGGGGCAATTGCGCGCGGAAAACCTCGGCGAGGCAACCCCGTCCTACAATGTCTGGCGGGTGGAAGGCGACGTCGATGGCGACGGCGTCGCCGACTTCTCGATAGAGGTGTACATCGAGGTCGGCCAGCCGCTGACGGCGAGCGACTTCATCCTCTAGCGGCGCGCGCGCCCGCTGCGGCGGCCGGGCGACGTCCCGCTGAGCCTTGCGGACGTCCTTGCGGTCCGCCAGCTCTCCGACGATGCCGCGCGCAACCCGAGCCCCGCTGGTCGCGGCGCGCGAATGGTGCCAGGTCGCCAATCGCCTCCGCCTTCGGCACCAGGGGCTGGGAAATATCCTCGCAAGCTCCCTGCTGGTGCCGCCCCGCCCTGGCGCGCGCCGGAAAGGATCGCGACCCTTCGCCGCCCTCGCGCGCGTGGAACCCTCGCGCGCCGCCGGTCGTATGGCTTGGGGCGACCGGACAGGAGAGTGAGATGCTCCACACCGGGACGGCGTCCTCGGCGGCGGCGAGACTCGCCGGCCTCCTCGCGCTGATCGTCGGCCTGCTGACGTTCTGGACCGCGCCGGGCGGCGCGCAGGGCGGCCGCGCGGCCCACGTGCTCCACATCGACGGCGCGATCGGCCCGGCGACCTCCGACTATGTCGCGCGCAGCTTCGCGGAGGCTGTCGATGCCGGCGCGGCGCTGATCGTCCTCCGCATCGACACGCCCGGCGGACTCGACACCTCGATGCGCGAGATCATCCGCGAGATCCTCGGCTCGCCGGTGCCCGTCGTCGCCTACGTCAGCCCGAGCGGAGCGCGCGCCGCCAGCGCGGGCACCTTCATCCTCTACGCCAGCCATGTCGCGGCGATGGCGCCGGGCACCAACCTCGGCGCGGCGACCCCGGTTCAGATCGGCGGCGGCGGCGGCGCGCCGCCGGCGGAGAAGGACGGCGCGGGCAACGAGGCGGCGGCCGAGAAGGACAGCCCCCTCGACCGCAAGGCGATGAACGACGCCATCGCCTACATCCGCTCGCTCGCCGAGCTGAGGGGGCGCAACGCCGACTGGGCGGAAGCGGCGGTGAGGAGCGCGGCCAGCCTCTCGGCGGACGCGGCGCTCGAGCAGGAGGTGATCGACCTCGTCGCGCGAGACATGAACGCGCTCATGCGCCAGCTCCACGGCCGCACCGTCGCCGCCGGCGGCCGGGAGGTGACGCTCGACACGAGGAACCTCGCCCTCGTCGAGATCGAGCCGAACTGGCGCACCCAGCTGCTGAGCGCGATCACCAACCCCAATGTCGCGCTGATCCTGATGCTGGTCGGCGTCTACGGGCTGCTGTTCGAGTTCATGAATCCGGGCGCGCTCTATCCCGGCACGATCGGCGCGATCTGCCTGCTCGTCGGGCTCTACGCGCTCGCCGCGCTGCCGGTGAACTATGCCGGCATTGGCCTCATCCTGCTCGGCGTCGCGCTGATCGCCGCCGAGGCCTTCTCGCCCTCGTTCGGCGTACTCGGCATCGGAGGCACGTTCGCCCTCGCGCTCGGCGCCGCCATCCTGATCGACACGGACGTGCCGCAGTTCCGGATCGGCTGGCCGGCCGCGGCGGGGCTCGCCGTCGCCAGCCTCGCCATCGTGCTGGCGATGGCGCGGGTGGCGCTCTCGGCCCGGCGCGCCGGCGTGGTGAGCGGCCGCGAGCAGATGATCGGCGCGACCGGCACCGTCCTCGACTGGGAAAAGGGGCGCGGCCACGTCTTTGTCCATGGTGAACGATGGCGGGCGACCGGCGTTGACCGGCTGGACGCAGGCGAGGCCGTGCGCGTCAGCGGCCTAGACGGGCTGACCCTCACCGTGGAAGCCGCGCCGGCGGCCGGCGAGCCAACAGCAACGACGGAGGGATAGATGGAACAGATGGAAGCGCTGGGCGGCCTCGCCTTCTACATCCCGATCGCCATTGTCGCGCTGCTGTTCCTGTCGGCGGCGATCAAGATCCTGAGGGAATATGAGCGCGGCGTGGTGTTCACGCTCGGCCGGTTCACCGGCGTCAAGGGCCCCGGGCTGATCCTCATCGTCCCGATCGTCCAGCAGATGGTGCGGATGGACCTTCGGACGCTGGTGCTCGACGTTCCGACCCAGGACGTGATCTCGCGCGACAACGTCTCGGTGCGGGTCAATGCCGTCATCTACTTCCGGGTGATCGACCCCGAGCGGGCGACGATCCAGGTCGAGAATTATATGGCGGCGACCAGCCAGCTCGCCCAGACGACGCTGCGCTCGGTGCTCGGCAAGCACGAGCTCGACGAGATGCTCGCCGAGCGCGACAAGCTCAACGCCGACATCCAGGAGATCCTCGACTCCCAGACCGACACCTGGGGCATCAAGGTCGCCAACGTCGAGATCAAGCATGTCGACATCGACGAATCGATGGTCCGCGCGATCGCCCGCCAGGCCGAGGCCGAGCGCGAGCGGCGCGCCAAGGTGATCAACGCGGAGGGCGAGCACCAGGCCGCCGAGAAGCTCCTCCAGGCCGCCGAGATCCTCGGCCGCCGCCCGGAGGCGATGCAGCTGCGCTACCTCTCCACCCTCAACGTCATCGCCAACGAGCGCAGCTCGACCATCGTCTTCCCCTTCCCGCTGGAGCTGAAGGGCCTGCTCGGCGAGTGGACCGGGCTCCAAGGCAACCAGCCGCCGCCAAGCTGAGGCGGTCAAATCACTGGAAGGCTGGCGCGCGTAGCAGTCTAGAGCGAACCCGTCTCCACCTGTAAATTCCCTGATCAACGGGAATTTACAGGGAATTTGTCGATACCAGGAGTTTAGCGACGCGCCGGCGCGCTCGGTAGCCGCGGTTTTCGACGATTGAGCGGCAAATTCCCTAAGCCACGGAACAGGGAATTATAAAGTCTGCACCAGGGAATCTGACCGGCCTGAACAGGGAAATCGCCTTGCCTATCTGCGAGCGCTGCGAATCTCCGCTTTCGACCCATTGCGGAGATTCGCGCAGCGACCGGTTCGACGTCAATTGGCGCGGGAAAGGGCAGCCAGGATATCCTACAGCGAGTACGGCTTCGTGACGGTCGGCGCGTGGCGATGTCGCTCAGGATGCTCCGTGTTCTCGTAGCCCGTAGCGAAGACATATGGCACGCCCCGCGCCGCCAGAACGTCGGCTACCGGATAGCTCTTATCCCCGTGTAGATTGACGTCCAGAACCGCGCCATCCGGCGCTGCAGTTTCGATTAGATAGGGCGCTTGAGCTACTCGGGATGCAATTCCCACAGTTTGCCAGCCGACGCTCTCAAGCATGTCTTCGAGCGCCATCCCGACCACCGGCTCGTCTTCTACGATCAGGATGCGCCGGCCGCTCAGTGCGAGCCCTTCACCACCGGGAGTGGTGCATCAATACCGCACACGAGACCCTCCCGATGAAAATCTAGCTGGACCTGCCCGTTGAGCTCTGAGGCAAGGCCTCGCTCGATCATCTTTGTCCCGAAACCACGTTTCTGCGGCCGATCAACCGCTGGTCCGCCGCGCTCCTTCCACTCCAGCCATAACCTCTGCTCGCCCGCCTGATGATAGGTCTTCCACCGCGTCATGACCGTTCCGCTCTCGTTTGAGAGCGCGCCATACTTCATAGCGTTGGTACAGAGCTCGTGAATAGCCATAGCGAGCGAAACTGCAGTTTGAGGGGGCAGGTCGACGTCAGGTCCCTCAATCCTATGGCGGCTTTGGTTCGCCCCGCATGCCGCGGCTCCGGCGGCTGCGATGACGTGGGTCAGTCTCAACGGAGCGCGCCCGGACAACATGACGCCGCTGCTGGTCCTCCTGGAGCGCTTCAACCAGCTCCTGCAGATCCATCTCCTGCGCGAGGACAGCGTCCTTTATCCCGCCATCATCAACGGAAGCGATCCG
>JALYHK010000166.1 GCA_030776605.1 Pseudomonadota bacterium | reverse complement strand
GCCCCTGCCAGACGGCGCGGAAGGCGGCGACGTCCCCGGCGACGAAGAAAGGCGGGAGAGCCGCGCCCTCCCGCCTCTCCCAGCTCTTGGCGATGACCTCGGCCCCGACTCCCGCCGGGTCTCCCAGGGAGACGGCGAGCGGCAGCGTCAACAGGCGCGCCTAGCGATAGTCGATAACCGCGTCGCGGCGCAGATCGCGCAGGAAGCGCTGCGCACGACGATTGACGCGCTCCTCCTGCATCCGCTCGTAGACATATTCGAAGGTCGGCCCGCTCACCGCCTGCGGGTCGTCGCGGCCGCACAGGATCAGCACGCTGACGCGCGTGTCGAGCGAGCCGAACGGCCGCGTCGCCTGGCCAATGCTGAGGCTGAGCAGCATTTCCTGGAGCGCCGGCGGCAGCTCGCGCACCTGGATCTGATCGTTCGAGACCAGCTCGGCGCCGATCGCGTTGGCCGCCTGCTGGGCGCCACCGCAGCCGCCCATCGTCTGGGTGGTGCGCACCAGCCGCTCGATCGCCGGAGCGGCCTGCTGCTCGGTCGTCCCGGGCGGGAAGGTGACGGACATCTGCATCAGGCTCAGCACCGCGTCGCGGGCGTCCGGCGTCAGGATCTGCCGCGTGTCGCGCACCGCGATGATCGAAATGCCGCCGTCGACCCGGATCGGATCGCTGACCGTGCCGACCGGAAGCGACTGCAGCGCCTGGGCGAGCGGCGCCGGCAGCTGCTCGGCGCGCACCCAGCCGAGGTCGCCGCCGACCGCGGCGGTCGAGGCCTCGGAGAACTGGCGGGCATAGGCCGGGAAGGAGGCGCCGTTGCGCAGCTGCTGGACGATCAGCGCGGCGTTGCGAGCCATCTCGGGCGCCGTCTCGGGCGTCGCCGCGAGGAAGATCTCGGCGATGTGGAACTCGCGCGCCCCGCGGGAGGCGTTGAGGCGGTCGATCACCGCCTGCACTTCCTCATCGCCGACGTTGACGAACGGCGCGATCTGCCGGCTCTGCAGCCGCTGCCAGGCCATTTCCGCGCGGATCTGGCGGCGGATCGACCGCTCGGACGAGCCGATCGAGCGGAGATATTGGCCGAAGGTCTGCGGCGTGTGGCCCATCCGCTCGGCGAAGCGGGCGTAATAGGCGTCCACCTCGCGGTCCTGGACCTCGATGTCGCGCTGCGCCGCCGCCTGGATCTGGATCGTCTCGTCGATCAGGTTGCGAAGCACCTGGGCGCGGATCCGCTGCAGTTCGTCGGGGGGGATCTGGATGTCGTTCGAAGCGGCGATCAGCGCGATGCGGTGATCGATATCGCTCTCGGTGATCACCTCGCCGTTGACGATCGCCGTTGCCTTGCGGACATTGGGGTCGCTGCGGCCGAGGAACTGGAACTCGTCCGGAATGGTGAGGCCGCCCTGGCTGCTTGTGGTCTGCGCCGCCGCCATCACCGACACCAGCGAAGCGGTCAGCACGAGCGCCGCCCTGGGGAGAGTACCGAGCTTCATCATTCCTCCAATAAAAGCAGGCGCCTAATTTGCCCCGCGCTTGCTGAACGGCAGCTTAGCGCCCGAGATTGCGGAGCGCCACCCGGAACAGGAAGGTGTCGCCGCGGCGGACGTCGAACGTCGTCTCATAATCGCGCCGCCAGGTGATGCCCAGCTCGATGCAGTCGTCGTCGTAGAGGATGCCGATGCGATGGCGGACCGGGGAGAAGCCGTCGGTGGCGGCGAGCGGGTCCTCCTCGGCGCTGGTGAGGTCGATCACCGTCGAGCCGAACAGCGACCAGTGGTCGGCGAGCTCGACGCGTCCGCCGAGCCGAATCTCCTCGCGGTCGCGCAGGTCCTCGATGGCCGGATCGACGTTGCGGTTGAGCCGCAGGTAGCCGATGCTGGCGTAGGTGCGGCGGCCGCCGACGATCGCGTCGATCTCGTTGCGGCGGACAGCGAGATTGTCCTTGTCCACCCGGAAGCGGTGGACGAAGCTGATGTCGCGGCCGATCCGGACGGTGGTGCGGCCGACGAAGTCGGAGAATCGTTCGGAAAGGCCGGTGCCCGGCGGAAGGATGCTGCGGCGGCGGTTCAGCCTATAGCTCTGGCCGATGTTCGAGCGGATCGCGATGCCGGGCAGGTCGACCGCCCAATCGGCGCCGTAGGTGACGCGCACGCCGTCCTCCCAGCGGTCGTAGCCGGGGAAGCGGTTGAGCGCGAACAGGTTCGAATCCTCGAGGTCGACCGAGCGCGCGTCCTCATTGGGGATGTCGACATTGTCCGTGGGTGGCGAGGCGACGAGCTGGACCCGGGGGGTGAGCCGCTGCGTCCCGCCCGGGAACGGGCCGACGAGCGGCCAGCGCAGGTCGGCGGCGAGGGCGCCGATCAGCCGGCCGCTCCAGCCTTCCTCGCCGCGGTAGATCTGGGTCAGGGTGAGGTGGGTGTCGTTGGTATGGTAGACGTCGGCGCGGCCGTAGGCGGTCAGCACCAGCTCCTGGCCGAACGAGGTGATCGAGCGCCGGTCCCAGCGCGCGCTCGCGAAGGCGCGGCGGCTGTCCTGGCCGGCGGTGCGCAGGATCGAGAGGCTGTTCGCCTGCAGCTCGACGCGCCCGTCCCAGACGGGATCGTCGAGCCGCCAGCGGGCGTCGATCGCCGGCAGGGCGATCGGCTGGCGACCCTGGATTTCGCTGAGCCTCAGGCTCTGGAAGGCCCAGCCGGCGATCGAGACGTAGCTGTCGGTCGCGATCCGCTCGGCATTGACCAGCGAGCGCAGCCGGTCCTCGCGCGAAATGTCGTAGCGGCGCAGGAAGGTGCGGTCGGTGACGTAGCGCAGCGAGCCGGTGAGGCTCCAGAACGGGTCGAGCTGGAAGCGGCCGTTGCCGTCGATATAGGCGCGCACGCCCTCGTCGAAGCCGGGCGGGGAGGGCTCGCCGGTGTCGAGCCGCAGCCTCGAGCCGTGGGTGACGTAGCCGCGCAGCTGGAAGGCGCCGAGCTCGGTGAGCTGGCGGTACTGGCCCTCGAGCATCGGCAGCACGCCGGTGTAGAGGTGAGGCGTCAGCGTCACATCGCGGTTAGGCGCGAGGCGCATGTAGTAGGGGAGGGCGAACTCGAGGCCGTTGCTGCGGGTGAAGCGCACGTCCGGGACGAGGAAGCCGGTCCCGCCGCCCTCGCTGCCGTCGGGATGCGAGAGGCCGGGAAGCGGCACGATCGGGGAGCCGAACAGGTTGAGAGTCGCGCCCTGGTAATAGATGCGGCGGCGGCCGGGGTCGTGGACCACCCGCACGGCGTTGATCTGCCAGGTCGGATCCTGCGGGCAGCCGTGCTCGTCGATCACCGCGCAGGGCGAGTAAGCGGCGCGCTGGAGGGTGGTGCGCCCCCCCTCGCGCTGCGCCTCGGCGGCGGCGAGGCGGCCGCCGTCCTCGAGCACGATCAACAGGTTGCTGACGACGCCGTCGCGGAGGGTATCGGTGAGCTCGACGCTGTCGCCGTAGGCGACGTCGCCGCCGGGGCTGTAGACCCGCACATTGCCCTCCGCGCGCACCTCGCCGGTGGCCCGGTTCCACACCACCCGGTCGGCGCGCAGGTGATAGCCCTCGCGCGTCATCCGCACCGCGCCCGATGCGGTGACGGTGTCGGCGCGCTCGTCGTAGACGAGGCGGTCGGCGCTGAACGCGATCCGGTCGGCGGCCGCGTCGGGCGAAGGCGGCTTCTGCGCCCAGACCGCCGCCGGAGCGCACAGCAGCAGCGGGAGCGCCGTCCGGCAGATCAAATCCAGGCTCTTCATCCCCGCCGCTTTGCACAAAGCTCCCGCGGGCTATCGCATCGCAGGCGGCGCCCTGCAATGGCGCAGCGGGGGCATTCGCCTTTGCCAGCGGGCCGTCGAGCGCCTAAGGCTGCCGCCCCGGACGCCAGCCGCCAGAGGAGGTCACCCGCACGATGAAGGTCACGTTCGCCGCCCGACGCCCCGAAGGATCCTACGCGCTGGCGATACCGGTGCGGGGCGAGGACATGCTGGCCGACCGGCTCGCGAACCTCGACGAGCCGGCGCGCAACCTCGCCGCCCGCGCCGCCGACGCGCAGCGCTTCGAGCGGGAGGCGGCGGCG
>JALYHK010000165.1 GCA_030776605.1 Pseudomonadota bacterium | reverse complement strand
GCGCGGCCGCGGTCCGCCTCAAGCGGGTGACGATCGGCAGCCGTAGCGACATCTTCATCCGGTTCCTCGGGCAAGGCCGTTCGTGCCTTGCTCGGCCCTCCGGCTAGACTGTCGCGGTAAGCGGGCGGTTAGAAACCGTGGTAAAGGAGGTCTTGACGATCACGGCAGCGCAAAGGGGTTGGCCTCGAGCGCGCCGCAGGACTATGCGGCGGCCATGACTGCACCGCTGATCGTGGACCTGCCGCACCGCCTCGGCGCCGAGGAGGCGCGGCGACGCATCGCCGGCGGCATCGGACGGCTCGAGGAGCAGATACCCGGAGGGGCGGTGGTCGAGACGCGCTGGAACGGCGATCGGCTCGACCTCGCCGTCGAGACGATCGGACAGAAGGTCGACGGCTCGATCGAGGTGCACGAGCGGCACGTCCGAATCGAGCTGAGCCTGCCGCTCGCCCTCTCCTTCTTCACGCGCGCGATCGAGGCGGCGGTGCGCCGCAAGGGCGCCGCTATGCTCGAGGACAAATCCGGAGGTTAGTCGTCGTCCCGGCTCGGCGGCGGACCACTGCGCACGACCGACGCGACCGGGCAGCGCTCGCCCTCGACAACCAAAGTGCTGAAGCGGTCGAACGCCGAAGCCCCGTGGGTGTCGACGCCGATGTAATGCGCCCACGGCAGCGAAGGGCACGGCCCCAGCGTCGTCACGCGATACCACTCGCGGCGGCTGACGCGGACGTAGAGCGTGTTCTGGTCGATCGCGCGGAAGGAGCGCATCCGGCCGATGTGGAGGAAGGGAATGCGGGCTTCCTCGGCCGCCGGCTCCTCCACCGACTGAGCGGCGGCGGGCGCCCCGGTCAGCGCCAGCGCGGCAGCGAGAGGGAAGAATATCTTCGTCATGGGCCCCTTGTAGCGCAGCCTCGCTGAACCAGGGGTTGCCGGGGCGGCCTTGCCTCGCCTCGAACCGGCGCTAGCATCTCCGCCGCAGCAAAGACGAGGAGGCGGGGATGCGGCATGTGGCGATCGTCGGATCTGGGCCCGCCGGCTATTACAGTGCCGAGGCGCTGCAGAAGGCGTTCGGCGGGGACCTCCGCATCGACATGATCGACCGGCTGCCGGTGCCCTATGGGCTGATCCGCTTCGGCGTCGCGCCCGACCATCAGTCGATCAAGGCGGTGTCGAAGCGCTATGAGAAGGTGGCGCTGTCGCCGGGGGTGCGGTTCGTCGGCAACGTATGCGTCGGCAGCGACGTCTCGGTCGCGGAGCTGAAGCAGCTCTACGACGCAGTGATCCTCGCCACCGGCGCACCGCACGACCGCCCGCTCGGGATTCCGGGCGAGGACCTGCCGGGGGTCGTGGGTTCCGCCGCCTTCGTCGGCTGGTACAACGGCCATCCCGAATTCGCCGGTCTCGATCCGCCGCTCGATGTCGCCGCGGCCGCGGTGATCGGGAACGGCAACGTCGCGCTCGACGTCGCCCGCATCCTCGCCAAGACCCCGGCCGAGTTCGTCGGCTCGGACATCGTCGCCCATGCCTTCGAGGCGCTCGGCAGTTCGGCGATCCGCACGATTCACGTGCTCGGCCGGCGCGGACCGCACCAGATCGCCATGACGCCCAAGGAGCTGGGGGAGCTCGGCCATCTGGAGAACGCCGCGCCGAAGGTCGACCTCACCGACTTCCCGCCGGAGGAGGCCGACGCGGCGCTCGAGCCGGGGCTCAGGAAGTCCGTCGCGCACCTGCGCGCCTTCGTGGATCTCCCGCAGGACAAGGCCAAGACCATCGACTTCGACTTCTTCGCCAAGCCGCTGGCGATCGAGGGCGACGGCAAGGCCGAACGCATCGTCGTCGAACGCACGCGGCTCGACGAGGCCGGCCGCGCCGTCGGCACCGGCGAGACCTATGCGGTGCCGTGCGGGCTCGTGGTCAGCTGCATCGGCTACAAGACCTCGCCGGTCGAGGGCGTGCCCTACGAGCAGGACCGCGGCCGCTTCGCCAACGAGGAAGGAGTGATCGGCGACGGTCTCTACTGCGTCGGCTGGGCACGGCGGGGCCCGACCGGCACGATCGGAACAAACCGCCCGGACGGATATGAGGTGGCCGAGAAGATCGCCGCGGCCCTCCGCGGCGGAGCGGGCGAGAAGGAAGGGGGCGCGGGGCTCGACCGGCTGCTTGCGGGGCGCGGCGCGCAGGTGGTGAGCTTCGAGGATTGGCGCCAGATCGAGGCCGCCGAGGCTGCCCGTGCCCGCCCGGGCAGCCCGCGCGAGAAGTTCATCGCGGTCTCGGATATGCTTCTCGCGGCACGCGGCGGCTGAGGCCGAGGTCCGCCTCGACGTGCCCGGGCCAGCGCCGCGATTCTCCCCCAATCCGGACCTCCCCTCTCCCTATGCCGTCGCTGCGGAGCCGGTCGCGTGCCGCCGGCGGAAACGATTAACTCCGCTTTTACCATCCTCCTTTACCCGTGCCGCAACGAGTCCGCGGCTGCGCGCGGCGCGACGCCGCATAGGGGCGGGGATGGCTTCGAATCAGGCACTGCTGCGGCATCTCGCCATCGGTCTGGCCGCATTGGTGGTTGCCGCGCTCGTCCCCGCCGGGCGCGCCGAGGCGGCCGTTTCGAGCTGCTCGATCTCGAGCAGCGGAGTCGCCTTCTCGCCCTACGACAGCCAGACCCGTGCCGCCGTCGACGGCGCCGGCACGATCACCGTCACCTGCACCGGAAACGGCTTTTCGAACAACCTCAGCCTCCATCTCACCGGCGGCAGCACCGGCTCCTGCTCGACCAGCCAGATGCGCAACGGCAGCGCCTCGCTCGGCTATCAGATCTACCGCGACGCCTCTCGGCTCAGCGCCTTCTGCGACGGCAGCAACCGGCTCGACATATCGCTCGACTTCTCGACCGGGCCGACCCAGGTTCGGACCTACACCATGTTCGGCCGCGTCCTCTCGGGCCAGAACGCCGCCTACGGCAGCTACTCCGACACGCTGACGGTCACGCTGAAGCAAGGCGGCAGCACGCTGGCCACCACAACCGCGGCGATATCCGGCAGCGTCGCGGCGTCCTGCACCGTCTCGGCGGGCACGCTCGGCTTCGGCACCTACAGCCCCTCGGCCGCTTCGCTCAGCACCGCCAACCTTTCGGTCAACTGCTCGAGCGGGGCGCCCTATCAGGTCGGCCTGGAAGGAGGTCAGAACGCGAGCGGCGGGACGCGGCGGATGGCGGGTCCGGCCGGCAGCTACCTCGGCTACGAGCTCTACAGCAACGCCGCCCGCACCGCCGCCTGGGGGAACGGCACCAGCTTCGGCAGCCGCGTCGCCGGCACCGGAACCGGAGCTGCGCAAAGCCTCACCGTCCACGGCCGCATCCCCGCGGGCCAGTCTCCGGCTGCCGGCAGCTTCGCCGACAGCGTCATCGTGACCGTCGAATATTAGTGCCGCTAGCGCGAGGCGCGCGCGCTGCGCCTGCGCATGACGAGCGTGGGCCACTCGCCGCGGTCGATCCGGAATGCCGGCGCCATCCCTTGTCGCCGGTAGGCGGCCGCCACCGCATCGGCCTGGTCGGCGAGGAGGCCGGCGAGGACCAGCCGCCCGTCCGGTTCGATTGCCGCGGCGACGGCGGGGGCGAGCGTGATCAGCGGTCCCGCCAGGATGTTGGCGAGGACGAGATCGAACGGTGCGCGCGCGGCGAGCCGCGGATGCTGCATCCCGGACGCCGCTATCAGCTCCAGCTCGCCGCGCCCGCTCCCCAGCACGATGCGGTTTGCCGCCGCATTGTCCGCCGCGACCTGGACCGCCACCGGATCGGCGTCCGATGCGGCCGCCCGCGCCAGCGGCCAAAGGCGCAGCGTCGCGAAAGCGAGGACGCCCGTCCCGGTGCCGAGGTCGAGGACGTTGCCGAACGACAGGCCGCTTTCGTTGAGCCGATCGAGGGCGGCGAGGCAGCCGGCGGTCGTCTCGTGATGGCCGGTTCCGAAGGCGCGGCCGGCGTCGATCTCGATCGCGACCGCGCCGGGCGGCGCCGCGCCGCGCCACGCCCGCGTATGGATGAAGAAGCGGCCGGCGCGGACCGGCTCGAGCCCGCGCTGGCTCAGCGCCACCCAATCCGCCTCGCCGAGCGCCTCGACCTCCGGCTCGTGCCCTGCGG
>JALYHK010000164.1 GCA_030776605.1 Pseudomonadota bacterium | reverse complement strand
GTGCTGCTCTACGCCGGCCACGGCCTCGCCTGCGCGCTCGGCGTGCGGCCGGGGCACCATGAGGGGACGGCGCGGCTCGCGCTCGCGCTCCTTTTCCTCGCCTTCCTCGCCGCGCATGGGTGGCTGGCGCATCTCTACTGGCGCCGCTGGCGCGCGGCGAAGGAGGGGGCGCTGCGCTTCGTCCGCCTCGCCGCCGCCGCCCTCGCCGCGGCGGCGCTGGGGACAGCCTTGTGGACCGGATCGCCGGTCCTCTACCTCGGCATCTGCAGCTGAGCGGGACTCGAGCCCTATCCAGCCGGGAACGATGGGCATCGGGAGCCGTTGGTCGGGCGAGCGCACCGCAATGCGTCGCGCGCCCATTCCAGCCGAGCCGGAGGAGAAGAACCATGAAGCCCAAGCCATTGGAGGAACAGACGATCGTGATCACGGGCGGCTCGTCGGGGATCGGCCTCGCCACCGCGAAGATGGCCGCCGAGCGCGGCGCCAACGTCGTCATCCTCTCCCGCGACGAGGAAGGCATGCGCCGCATCTGCGGCGAGATCCGCGCCGAAGGCGGCCGCGCCGACTATGTCGTCGCCGACGTCGGGGTGCGCGAGGAGGTGCGCCGCGCGGTCGAGACGGTGGTCGAGCGCCACGGCGGCTTCGACACCTGGTACAATTGCGCCGGCGTCGGCGTCTACGCGAAGCTCGAGGAAACCAGCGACGAGGACCACAAGCGGGTCTTCCAGACCAACTATTTCGGAGTGGTCTCCGGATCCCTGGAAGCCCTCAAGCATCTCAAGGAGAAGGGCGGCACGATCATCAACCAGGGATCGATCGCCTCCGACATGCCGGTGCCGGTGCTCGGCGCCTATTCCGCCACCAAGCACGCCGTGAAGGGCTTCACCGACTCGCTGCGCCAGGAGCTGATCGAGGAAGGCGCGCCGGTCCGGGTGACCTTGATCAAGCCGGCCGGCATCCACACTCCGTTCGGCGACCATTCGAAGAACTATATGGACGCCGCCTCGGTCGTGCCGCCGCCGGTCTACGCGCCGGAGGTCGTCGCCGACGCGGTGCTGCGCGCCGCCGAGCACCCGATCCGCGAAGTGATCATCGGAGGCTCGGGTCGGATGATGACCTGGATGCAGCGCTACACGCCGAACCTCGCCGACCGGATTTTCTCGCGCGCCTTCCCGCTGCTCGCCAAGGACAAGAGCAAGCCGCCGCGCCGGATGGAGGGCGGGCTGCACCGCGCCGGCAGCTCGGGCGAGATGTACGGCGACCAGGACAGCGTGATGATGAAGTCGAGCCTCTACACCTCGTGGCGCACGCGGCCGGTGAAGACGGTCGCGACGGCGGCGGCGGTCGGCGTCGGCGCGGTCGCGCTCACCGGCTGGCTGCTGCGGCCCAGCCCGCAGGGCGAGCAGGAGCCGAGCGCCGAGCCGGAAGACCGGCCGAGCACCCTGGTCTGATCCGGCGCGCGCCCGATGGCCTCCGCGGCCGAACGAGATGAGCTGCCCGTCGTCCTGATCACCGGGGCGGCGGGCAATCTCGGCGGATCGATCGCCGCCGCGCTCTCCGATGCCTACCGCATCGTCGGGCTCGACACCGACGCCGGCGACGGCGACTTCCCCATCTACGAGGCCGACCTCACCTCGGCCGAATCGATCGATGCCGCGCTCGAGAAGGTGCGCGCGAACCACGGCTCCCGCCTCGCCAGCGTGATTCACCTGGCCGCTTTTTTCGACTTCACCGGCGAGGAGCACCCGCTCTACGAGAAGCTCAATGTCGAGGGCACGCGGCTGCTGCTGCGCGCCCTCCAGCGCTTCGAGGTCGAGCAGTTCGTCTATGCGAGCACGATGCTCGTCCACGCGCCTTGCCAGCCGGGGCAGCGGATCGACGAGGACTGGCCGATCGGGCCGCGCTGGGCCTACCCCAGGTCCAAGGCCGCCGCCGAAGCCGCGGCGCGCGAGGAGAAGGGCCACATCCCGCTCCTCATCCTCCGCCTCGCCGGCGTCTACGACGAAGAGACGATGGTGCCGACGCTCGCCCAGCAGATCGCGCGCATCTACGAGCGCGACTTCCAGAGCTATTTCTACTCGGGCGACACCGACGTCGGCCAGTCGATGCTCCACCGCGAGGACATGGTCGATGCGTTCCGCCGCGCCGTCGACCGCCGCCGGGAGCTGCCGCGCGAGTGCGCGCTGCTGATCGGCGAGCCGGGCGCCGTCGGCTACGACGCGCTCCAGGACGAGATCGGCTATCTGATCCACGGCCGCGAGGACTGGCCGACGCTGCGCCTGCCCAAGGCGGTCGCCGCCGCCGGCGCCTGGGCGCAGGAGAAGCTTGAGCCGGTGATCCCCGACTCCATCGACAAGGGCGAGGAGCCGTTCGTCAAGCCGTTCATGGTGCGCATGGCCGACGACCATTATGCGCTCGACGTCTCCCGCGCCCGCGACCTGCTCGGCTGGGTGCCCGGCCACCGGCTCAAGACGGAGCTTCCGGCGATGATCGCAAATCTGAAGCGCGATCCGCTGAATTGGTATCGGGCGAACGGCGTCACTCCGCCCGAATGGCTCGAGCAGGCCGCCGAGATCGGCTTCCACCCGGGCGAGCTGCGCAGCCGCCACGTGCGGCAGCTGCGCGAGGAGCACCGCGCCTGGCGCTGGGCGCATTTCCTCAACATCGCGCTCGGCACCTGGCTCCTCACCCAGCCGCCGCTGATCGGGGTCGAGAACCCCTGGCTGGCGCGGATCGAGCTGCTGCTCGGCGCCGCGCTCGTCGTCTTCGCCACGCTGTCGCTGTCCTGGCGGATGCAATGGGCGCGCTGGATCTGCGCCGGCATCGGCATGGTGATGATGGCGGTGCCCTTCGTCTTCTGGACCCAAGTCGCTGCCGACTATCTGTCGAATACGCTGGTCGGCATGCTCGTCTTCGGCCTCGCCTTCGCCAGCAAGCCCGATCCGGCCGTCTCGCCGATCGCCGCCCTTTCCGGGCCGAAATGCCCGCCGGGCTGGAGCTACAATCCCTCGACCTGGTCGCAGCGCCTGCCGATCATCCTGCTCGCCTTCATCGGCCTCTACGTGTCGCGCTACCTCGCGGCCTACCAGCTCGGCTACATTCCGGACGTGTGGGACCCGTTCTTCGCAGGCAGCCCCGCCGATCCGCAGAACGGGACCGAGGAGATCATCACCTCCCATGTCTCGGAAGCCTTTCCGGTCTCCGACGCAGCGCTCGGCGGCTATGTCTATGCGCTCGAGATCGTCACCGGCGCCATCGGCAGCACGGCGCGCTGGCGGACGATGCCGTGGCTGGTCATCCTGTTCGGCATCTTGATCGCGCCGCTCGGCATCGTCTCCATCTCCTTCATCATCATCCAGCCCATCATCATCGGCACGTGGAGCATCATCGCGCTGATCGGCGCGGCCGCGATCCTGATCCAGATCCCCTATTCGCTCGACGAGCTGCTCGCCTCGCTTCAGTTCATCCGCCGCCGCGCGCGGGCGGGTCGCAACTGGATCGGCGTGCTGTTCGGCGGCGACACCGACGAGGGGCCCGGCGAGGGCGAAGGCGGCGCCGACGAGTTCGACGCCCAGCCGCGCGAAGTCGTCCGGGAGATGGTGCTCGGCGGGGTGAATCTGCCCTGGAACCTGGGGATCGCCGCGGCGCTCGGCCTGTGGCTCCTGTTCACCCGCGCGACGCTCGGCGCGGAAGGCGCGATGGCCGACGCCGACCATCTCATCGGCTCGCTGGTGCTGACGGTGGTCTCGGTCGCCGCCGCCGAGGTGGCGCGGCCGGTCCGCCTGCTGCTGATCCCGCTCGGCCTCGCTTTGGCCGCCATGCCCTTCCTTGTCGGCGCGAGCGGAACGCAGACCATCCACGGCGTGGCGGTCGGCCTGCTGATCGCCGCGCTGAGCCTGCGCCGCGGCACCGTGCGCGCGCGCTACGGAAGCTGGAGCCGCATCGTTCCTCCGAGCGAGCCGGCGCCTTCGGGCACGGCATAGCCACCGCCTTTTCGCGACCGCTGGCGCCCCCGCCGCGCGGCGGCTAGCGCTGCGGAATGGCCCTGCCGCACCGCCTCGGCCCCTACGTCCGCCACCTGCGCTTCCCGTTCCAGCCGACGCTGGCGCCGATCTTCCTCTGGGGAGCGC
>JALYHK010000163.1 GCA_030776605.1 Pseudomonadota bacterium | reverse complement strand
AGAACGCGCCTGCGGGCGACGGTGGCGGCGAGGCTGACGGCCGGCTGGATGCGGATCAGCTACGCGCCGCGATCCGTGCTCTCCCGCCCGGGCAGCGCAGCGCCGTCGCCTTGTTCCATCTCGAGGAGATGAGCGTGGCCGAGGTGGCGGTCGCGCTCGACGTCCCCGCGGGCACGGTGAAGACCCGCCTGATGCATGCCCGGCGCAAGTTGCGCGCCGCGCTCGAAGGAGAAGAATGATGCGAGATCTCGACCGGATGATCGAAGAGGCGCTCGACGCCGAGGAGCGCGCGCTGCTGCGCAGCATCGGCGAGGAGCCGAACATCGTCGAGCGGGCGCTCGGCATGTTCGGCGCCGGCGCCGGCTGGATGGTGGCGGTGATGATGGCGGTTCAGGCGGTGCTGTTCCTGCTCGGCGTGTGGGCGGCCTGGATGTTCTTCGAGGCGGCCGAGCCGGTCGCCCAGCTGCGCTGGGGGCTGCCGGCGGCGGTGCTGCTGCTGGTGTCGCTGATCGTCAAGATGGGGGTCGCGCCGGCGGTCCACGCCGACCGGATCATGCGCGAGCTCAAGCGCGTCGAGCTGCAGCTCGCCATCCGCCGGAGGCCCTGACAAGCCGCGGGCGTCTTCGGCGCGGCTACGGCGCCTTATTGCTGGTGCATGGATGACCATGGCGGTGCGCTCTATTTCCACTGCGGGAGCGCCGCCGACAGCGTCCTGGGGTATCTGGTACTAACAAGGCAAGTATCTCGAGGTCGTACACCCGATTCTACCGGAAGGGCATGTGGCATGATGGCTCACTCACGCGGGAATCTATGGAGCCTCTCTGCGACTGCCGCCCTGGCAGCCACCGCATGTACGACGAGCATGACCGCACTTCGCGATCCAGGCCCCATACCCACGGTCGCGGTCGAAAACCACGAGTACGATGTCCGCCGTTACATAGGCCAACTCGTAAGGGTCTGCGGGCGGCTCGTGCAGCATGAATCGGAGTGGGCCGTGGAGCACATCCCCGGCCCGGGGGAGGTCTACTTCCACGGTTACCCGAAGGTCCTTGTCGTGCCGCACGACGCGCAACCGCCGCGCCTCGACCGCGACGGCTGCATCACTGGGCGGATCGCAGCGAGGAACGGAGCCTTGACGCTGCCGACCCCTCGCACCGTCCTGACGGACGACAGCCCTGTCGACCGCGATTGGTACCTGCACGCGCAACGTCCCGCGCAGCGGCGATGACGCCGTTATTCAGAGTTTTCGCTGTGGCCCCACGCGAACGGCAATCGGCGGTCGGAGAGGCAAGTCCGCCGGTGGGCGATCCGCCGGCGTCCGGACCCATTCTCCGCGCTGAGCTGCTATCGAAGCCGCGGTTGCGCCCGGTTCAGCCTCTCTCCTATATGGCCGCGCCGATGCGGCGCTCGCCCCCCGCGCCGCCGAGACGATGGAGAGACGCGTTGAAAGCAGCCCTTTTCGCAGGCGCCGCCGCGCTGGCGCTCGCCGCCTGCACCACCGCCGTTCGCGAGCCCGCCCCGACCGCCGCCGCCGCGCCCGCCGCGGTTCCCGCCGTTCCGGTTCCCGACAACATCCTGCTCGCCCGGTGGACCGGGCCCTACGGCGGCGTGCCGCCGTTCGACCGGGTGCGGCCGGAGCTCTTCCCCGAAGCCTTCGCCTTCGCCATCGACGAGCGCCGCCGCGAAGTGCTGGCGATCGCCAACAATCCGGCGCCGCCCACCTTCGAGAACACGGTGGAGGCGCTCGAGCGCGCCGGCAACCGGCTCGACCGGGTCGGCGCCGTCTTCGGCGTGATGACCAGCAACATGGCGACCCCCGAATATCAGGCGCTGCAGCGCGAATGGTCGCCGCGGCTCGCCGCCGCCACCGACGAGATCGTCCTCAACCCCGAGCTGTTCCAGCGCATCCGCGCCGTCTACGAGGCGCGCCAGACCTCCGGCCTCGACGCCACCCAGCAGCGGCTGGTCGAGCGCCTCTACGAGAGCTTCCTGCGCCGCGGCGCCAGCCTCGGCCCCGAGCAGAAGCAGCAGCTTTCGGCCTACAACCAGCAGCTCGCCAGCCTGTTCGCCGAGTTCAGCGAGAAGGTGCTCGCCGACGAGCAGACCTATATCGTGGCGACCGAGGCACAGCTCGCCGGCGTCCCCGAGGACGTCAAGGCGGCCGCCGCCGCGGCGGCGCGCGAGCGCGGCCTTCCCGAAGGGCAATATGCGATCATCAACACCCGCTCGGCGGTCGATCCGATCCTCACCTTCGCCGACGACCGGGCGCTGCGCGAGCGGGTCTGGCGCGCCTTCGTCAACCGCGGCGACAATGCCGACGCCAACGACACCAACGAGACGATCCGCAACATCGTGCGGCTGCGCGCCGAGCGGGCGCGGCTGCTCGGCTATCCGACCCACGCCCACTGGCGGATGCAGGACACGATGGCGCGCGACCCGGAGCGGGCGCAGGAGCTGATGATGCGGGTGTGGCCGGCCGCGGTCGCGCGGGTGCGCGAGGAGGTCGCCGACCAGCAGGCGATGGCGCGCCGGCTCGGCCACAACATCACCATCCAGCCCTGGGACTATCGCTACTATATGGAGAAGATCCGGCAGGAGCGGTACAACCTCGACCAGGCCGAGATCAAACCCTATTTCGAGCTCAACAACATGATCAACGCCATGTTCTACATGGCGAACCAGCTCTACGGCCTGCAGTTCCGCGAGATCACCGGGCAGGTCCCGGTCTGGCACCCGGACGTGCGCAGCTGGCACGTCACCGATCGCGCGGGCGAGGATGTCGGCGTTTTCTACGGCGACAATTTCGCCCGCTCGGGCAAGCGCTCGGGCGCCTGGGCGACGACCTACCGCAGCCGCTCGGGCCTGCTGGGCGACCGCATCGTGCTCGGCTCCAACAACAACAATTTCGCCAAGCCCCCAGCCGGCGAGCCGGCGCTGCTCAGCGTCGACGACGCGACGACGCTGTTCCACGAGTTCGGCCACGCCATCCACTATTTCCTCTCCAACGTGCACTATCCGAGCCTGATCGGGACGCCGCGCGACTTCGTCGAATATCCGAGCCAGGTGCACGAGAACTGGCTGCTGACGCCGGAGATCCTGTCGCGCTTCGCGCGCCATTATCGCACCGGTGAGCCGATGCCGCAGGCGCTGGTCGACCGCATCCAGGCGGCCGACCAGTTCAACCAGGGTTTCGCGACGGTGGAATATCTCGCCTCGGCGCTGGTCGACATGGAGCTCCACACCCGCCCCGACGGCATCGCCGATCCGGACGCGTTCGAGCGCGAGACGCTGGCGCGGATCGGCATGCCGCGCGAGATCGTGATGAGGCACCGGCTGCCGCACTTCAACCACCTCTTCTCGTCCGACGCTTATTCGGCGGGCTATTATTCCTACCTGTGGTCGGAGACGATGGACGCCGACACCTGGGCGGCGTTCGAGGAGGCGGGGAACGTCTGGGATCCGGAGACGGCGCGGCGCTTCGCCGAATATCTGCTCTCGACCGGCAACGAGACCGACCGCGCCGAGGCCTATCGCCAGTTCCGCGGCCGCGACCCGGACGTGAACGCGCTGCTCAGGAAGCGCGGCTTCCCGACGGAGGAGGTCCGGCCTCCCGCCGAGCGCCGCCCGATCACCGGCGAGCGGGGGCTCTAGGCTCGATCGCCCATCCAGTCGCAGTGGCGGAAAAGAACCCTCTCCCGGCGGGGAGACGGGAGGGAGAGGGAGTCTTGCCGCCTCGGCGCCTCTGAATGTCGATACGGCCTCGGCGGGCGCCTCAGCCGGCCTCGTCGGCGGCGGCCGCGGGGACCGAGAAGGTGTCGATCAGCAGGTCGAGCTGCGCCTGGCACTCGTTCTCGATGAAAGTCGTCGCGGTCGCCTCGATCCCTTCCGGCTCGTCCGGAAGCACGCGGAAGCGCAGCCGGGTGGGCACCGCGACGCCCTGAACGCTGACGCGATATTCGGCGCCGTTGGCGATCCGCACGTCGGACGGCCAGGCGATCGTCGGCTCCCCCGCGGTCCAGCTGAGCCTGCGCGGCGCGCCGCCGCCGGCAGTCGGCGCGATGCTGAGCTCGATGGTGCCGGTCGCGTTGGGGCGCCAGAGCAGCACGTTGGCCGGATCGGCGACGCAGACCGTCGAGCTTTGCGACACGTCGACGTGCCACACGGTGGGCGCGCGGGTGCCACC
>JALYHK010000162.1 GCA_030776605.1 Pseudomonadota bacterium | reverse complement strand
GCCCAGATGATGCAGCTCGATCTCGCCGGCATCGCCGTCTCCGCGGGGAGCGCCTGCTCGTCCGGCAGCCTCAAGACCAGCCACGTGCTGCTTGCGATGGGCTGGAGCGAGGAGGCGGCGCGCGAGGTGATCCGGGTAAGCTTCGGCCCGCAGACGAGCGAGGCCGACATCGACGCGCTGCTCGGAGAGTGGCGGGCGATGTTCGGCAAGCGCCGCGCCGCGTGAACCGGCCGATCTACCTCGATTATCAGGCGACCACCCCGCTCGCACCCGAGGTGGCCGCGGCGATGCGCCCGTGGATCGACACGAATTTCGCCAACCCCCATAGCCCCCACCGCATCGGCCGCGAAGCCGCCGCGGCGGTCGAAGTGGCGCGCGAGCGGGTGACGGCGGCGCTGGCGCTTCGGGATGACGACTTGCGCAAAGGCCTTCGTCCTTGCCCTGCTCCGCCGTCGGGGCGGCTCTATTTCACCTCCGGCGCCACCGAGGCGGCCAACTGGGCGCTCAAGGGCGCGGCCGCGCGGCTGCCGGAGGGACGCCGCCGCATCGTCACCCTCGCCACCGAACATGCCTGCGTGCTCGACACCGTCGGGTGGCTCGCGGGGCAGGGGTTCGAGGCCGACATCCTGCCTGTGCGGCCCGACGGCCTCGTAGACTTGGACCTCCTCGCTGGACGGGTCGGCGAGCGCACGGGGATCGTCGCCGCGATGCTGGTCAACAACGAGATCGGCGTCGTCCAGCCGGTGGCCGTGATCGGCCGCATCGCGCGCGAGCGCGGCGCCCTCTTCTTCTGCGACGCGGTGCAGGGGCTCGGCCGCGTCGCTGTCCCGCTCGGGGCCAGCGATATGGTGGCCGTCTCCGCCCACAAGGTGCACGGGCCGAAGGGGATCGGCGCCTTGTGGGTGCGGGGCGGCACGCCGCTCGATCCGTTGCTCCACGGCGGCGGCCAGGAAGGCGGCATCCGCTCGGGAACGCTCTCGCCGGCGCTTTGCGTCGGCTTCGGAGAGGCGGCGCGGCTGCTCGCCGAACGGGCGGAGGCGGACAGGAGGCATGTCGAGCGCCTGTGGGCGCGGGCGCGGGAGCTGACCGCGGGCTGGACGCTGAACGGCTCGGAGAGCGAACGCTACCGCGGCAATCTCAACCTCCGCCGCGACGGGCTCGACGCGGCGCGGCTGATCTCGGAGCTGCGCGGGGTCGCCTTTTCGGCGGGCTCGGCCTGCGCCAGCGGCTCGGGGCGGCCGAGCCACGTCCTCGCCGCGATCGGCCTTTCGGAGCGCGAGGCGCGCGGCTCGATCCGCCTCGGCTTCGGCCGCTACACCGGCGAGGAGGAGCTGGTGCGCGCCCTTACGGCGATCGAGGAAGCCGCCGAGCGGCAGCGGAGCTTCGCGGCATGACTCGCGTCCGCTTCATTTCCGCCGACGGCGAGCGGGTGCAGGAGGTCGACGCGCCCGCCGGCGAGCGGCTGCTCGACGTCGCCCAGGCGGCGGGCCAGCCGCTCGAGGGAACTTGCGAGGGGCAGATGGCCTGCTCGACCTGCCACGTCATCGTCGCCGAGGGAGATTTCGAGCGGCTGCCGCCGGCGAGCGAGGAGGAGGAGGATCTGCTCGATCTCGCCGCCCACGCCACTCGCCGCTCGCGCCTGGCCTGCCAGATCAGGCTGACCGAGGAGCTCGAGACGCTCACCGTGCGCATCCCCCCCGGCAGCCACAACATGCAGGGGCGATGAGGCTGCGCGCTGTCGTGGCGGTC
The DNA here is from genome assembly GCA_030776605.1 of Pseudomonadota bacterium. Classification (GTDB taxonomy): domain Bacteria; phylum Pseudomonadota; class Alphaproteobacteria; order Sphingomonadales; family Sphingomonadaceae; genus Allosphingosinicella. The sequence continues at coordinate 2,447 of JALYHK010000162.1, read as the reverse complement.
GCGCTGCTGCTCGCCTCCGCCGGCTGCGCGACGCTTCCGCCCGAGCGCTCGACCTCCTGCGCCGAGGCGCCGCGCCCGGCCGTGCGGCTGTCGGAGGATGGCGCCACCGCCACCGTCCAGCTCGATGTCCTGACCTACAACATCGAGGGTCTGAGCTGGCCTGCGCGTGGCGGCCGCGCAGCCTCCCTTGCCGCGATCGCCGAGCGCTTGCGCCAGCTTCGGGAAACGGGTCAGGCCCCGCATGTCATTCTCTTCCAGGAGGCGTTCAGCCGCGCGGCCTCGCGTGCCGTCCACGCGACCGGCTATCCGAACATTGCGGCGGGGCCGAGGCGGAGCGAGAATCGCGGCCGGCGCGAGGGCCCCTCGCTTCCCGGGCGGCGGCGGCCGCATCGCGGCGAGGTGGGCCTGAAGCTCGCGACTGGCGGGCTCGCCATCGCTTCGGAATATCCGATCGTCGCGATCACCTCCGAGCCGTTTCCGCGACGGAGCTGCGCCGGGCTGGACTGCCTCTCCAACAAAGGGGTACTGCACGCCGAGATCGCGATTCCCGGCTTGCCGGGCACGCTCCACTTGCTCAACACCCACATGAACTCGGCGGGCGCCTCGCGCGTCCCCGCGCGCCGCCATCACGCCGCGCACCGCGAGCAGACCCGCTTCATCGCCGGGTTCCTCGACGAAGTAGTCGGCTTCGGTCATCCGCTGATCTTCGGCGGCGACTTCAACATGCGCCATTCCGAGCTGCGGTTCGACACGTTCGAGCGCGCCCAGCCGCTGGAGGTCGTCCACCGCTATTGCATGGATCCGGCGAACGGTTGCGACGTGCGCATGTCCTGGGACGGTGACGCGCCGTGGATGGACACTCAGGACCTCCAGCTTTTCTGGTCGACCCCGCACGTTTCGGTGCGGCCGGTCCGCGTCGAGGCGATGTTCGACGGCGGGCCCTCGGGGCCGCGGCTGTCGGACCATGACGGCTTCCGGGTCGTCTACGAGCTGAGTTGGGACCCGCGGCGGGCGGAGCCGGCGCCTTTCTGCCCCGCCTGACCATTGCCTTTGTCGGTGCCGCGTCCCATATGCGCGCCGGGAGTCGGGCGGACGGCGCTCTCGCGAACCCGGTCAGGTCCGGAAGGAAGCAGCCGTAACGAGCTCAGCTCCGGGTCGTTCCGGCTCCCACCCCTCAATCCCGCGTCCGCTCGGAGCGAAATCGAGAAGCCCCCCGAAGGCCAGGAGCGAAGGTCCCGGCTTCGCTCCACCGGTGTCTCGACTTCGCTCGACGAACGGGTAGGGTACCGCCAATGAGCGAATCCCCCGACTCCTTCGGCCTCGGCCTCGACGAGCCGCCGCAGCCGGCGCGGGCGCAGCCTTATCGGGTGCTTGCGCGCAAATACCGGCCGCAGAGCTTCGCTGCGCTGATCGGCCAGGACGCGATGGTGCAGACGCTTGCCAATGCGATCAGGCGTGACCGGCTGGCCCACGCGTTCCTGCTCAACGGGGTCCGCGGTGTCGGGAAGACCTCGACCGCGCGGCTCATCGCCAAGGCGCTGAACTGCGTCGGCCCCGACGGGACCGGCGGGCCGACGATCGAGCCTTGCGGCGTCTGCGAGCCCTGCCGGGCGATCGCCGAGGGCCGGCACATCGATGTCATCGAGATGGACGCCGCCAGCCACACCGGCGTCGACGACGTGCGCGAGATCATCGAGGCGGTCCGCTACGCAGCCGTCTCCGCGCGCTACAAGGTCTACATCGTCGATGAAGTGCACATGCTTTCGAAGAACGCGTTCAACGCGCTGCTGAAGACGCTCGAGGAGCCTCCGCCGCACGTCAAGTTCCTGTTCGCGACGACCGAGGTCAGCAAGGTGCCGGTGACGGTGCTGTCGCGGTGCCAGCGCTTCGACCTGCGTCGCATCCCGGCCGAGAAGCTCGCCGCCCATTTCGCCGAGGTGGCGGACAAGGAGGGCATCGATGTGGAGGCCGAAGCGCTGGCGCTGATCGCCCGCGCCGCCGAAGGCTCCGCGCGGGACGGCTTGTCGATGCTCGACCAGGCGATCGCTCACGGCGCCGGCGGCGTCACGGCCGAGCAGGTCCGCGCCATGCTCGGCCTGTCGGACCGGGGCGCGATCCGCGCCTTGCTCGGATTGCTGCTCGCCGGCGACGCGGCCGGCGGGCTCGCCGCGGTGCGCGACCAGTATGAGCTCGGCGTCGAGCCCTCGGCGCTGATGCGCGGGCTGCTCGAGGCGGTGCACGGCATCACCCGGGCCAAGGTGGGCGGCGCCCCCGATCCCGCCCAGTCGCAGGAAGAGCGCGAGGCCTATGCCGACTGGGCGAGCCGCCTCTCCTACGCCGTCGTCCATCGGCTCTGGCAGCTGCTGCTGAAGGGCCTCGCCGAGGTCCAGAACGCGCCGCTGCCGCTCGAAGCGGCCGAGATGGCGCTGCTGCGCGTCGTCCACGCT
>JALYHK010000161.1 GCA_030776605.1 Pseudomonadota bacterium | reverse complement strand
CGCCATGTTGGGCGCCTGGACCTTGATCATCGCGATCTCGGCCTGAGCCGCCTTGTTGCCGGCCTTGTCCATCACGTCGGCGGCCTTGAGGCAAAGCAGGCGCGACATGTCGATGTCGATGCGGGCGCGGGCAACGCGCTCGTGCCAGATGGAATGCTCCATCAGCTTCTTGCCGAAGGCGACGCGGGTCTGGAGCCGCCTCACCATCGCTTCGAGCGCCTCCTCGGCCGCGCCGATGGTGCGCATGCAGTGGTGGATGCGGCCGGGGCCGAGCCGCCCCTGGGCGATCTCGAAGCCGCGGCCTTCGCCGAGCAGCATGTTCGAGGCGGGGATGCGCACGTCGCGGAGCTCGATCTCCATATGGCCGTGGGGCGCATCGTCGTAGCCATAGACGGTAAGCGCGCGCTCGATCGTGACGCCGGGCGCGTCCAGCGGCATCAGCACCATCGACTGCTGGCGGTGCCGCTCGGCCGAGCGGTCGGTCTTGCCCATTACGATCGCGACCTTGCAGCGCGGGTCGCCCGCACCGCTCGACCACCACTTGCGGCCGTTTAGGACATAGACGCCGCCGTCGCGGCGGATGTCGCATTCGATGTTGGTCGCGTCGGAGGAGGCGACGCCCGGCTCGGTCATCAGGAAGGCAGAGCGAATCTCGCCGTCCATCAGCGGGCGGAGCCAGGCTTCCTTTTGCTCGCGGGTGCCGTAGCGGTGGAGCACCTCCATGTTGCCGGTATCCGGCGCCGAGCAGTTGAACACTTCCGAAGCCCAGGAGACGCGCCCCATCTCCTCGGCGCAAAGCGCATATTCGAGGTTGGAAAGCTGCGTGCCCTCGAACGCGAACGTTTCGTCGACATGCGTGAGGGCGTGGCCCGGCGGCATGAACAGGTTCCACAGGCCAGCCGCTTTCGCCTGCGGCTTCAGCTCCTCAATCACCTGGACCGGCTGCCAGCGGTCGCCCGCGGCGAGCTGCGCCTTATAGTCCTTGTGGCGCGGGCGAATCCGAGTCTCGATGAACTCGCGCACCCGATCCCGGTAGAAAGCCTGCCTTTCCGTAAGGTCGAAGTCCATCCGGCCGCAGTCCTCCCGTGTCGCTGCCCAGTTCTCACTGTCAGAAACGCCGCTTTGGCGCCAGTGGCGAACCCCTTCCGCCCCCGGAGCGGAGGTGCCATGACGCGCGGCGTGAGCGGCCAGGAGGATCATCTTGACGTGCTGATCGTCGGCGCCGGCATTTCCGGCGTCGATGCCGCCTATCACCTGCAGACCCGCTGCCCGGACAAATCCTATGCGATCCTCGAGGCGCGAGGGCGGATCGGGGGGACATGGGACCTGTTCCGCTATCCGGGCGTGCGGTCCGATTCGGACATCTACACTTTGGGCTTCCCGTTCCGCCCCTGGCGCGGCGACAAGTCGATCGTCGGCGGGGCGGAGATCCGCGCCTATGTCGAGGAGACGGCGCGAGAATTCGGGATCGACCGGCGCATCCGTTTCGGCCATCGCGTCACCCGCGCCGCCTGGTGCTCGCGCGAGGCACGGTGGCGGGTCGAGGCGGAGACGGAGGAGGGGCCGCGCCGCTTCAGCTGCGTCTTCGTGTTCCTCGCCAGCGGCTATTACGACTATGGGCGCGGCTATCGCCCGCAATGGCAGGGCGAGGCGGATTTCAAAGGGCGCATCGTCCACCCGCAATTCTGGCCGGAAGCCCTCGACTACAGGGGAAAGCACGTGGTCGTGATCGGCAGCGGCGCGACCGCGGTGACCCTCGTCCCGGCGCTGGCCGAGCAGGCGGCGCATGTGACGATGCTGCAGCGCTCCCCGAGCTATATCGCCTCCCGCCCCTCGCGCGATGCGCTGGCGCGGCCGCTCGGCCCGGCGCTCACCCGACTCAAGAACGTGCTGCTCGGCATCTGGTTCTTCTCGCTGGCGCGGCGCCGGCCGGCGAAGGTTCGGGCGAAGCTGCTCGATCTCGTCCGCGGGGAGCTGCCCCGCGGCTATGACGTGGAGCGCCATTTCGGCCCCCGATACAATCCGTGGGACCAGCGGCTCTGCCTGGTCCCCGACGGCGACCTGTTCGCCCAGATCCGCGACGGCCGGGTGGCGATCGCGACCGGCGAGATCGAGACCTTCACGCCCGGCGGGATCCGGCTCACCTCGGGCGAGGAGATCGCCGCCGACATCGTCGTCGCCGCGACCGGGCTGGTCGTGAAGCTGCTCGGCGGCATTGCGCTGGAGGTCGACGGCGAGCCGGCGAAGCCCGCCGAGCGGCTCGTCTACAAGGGGATGATGCTGAGCGACGTACCGAACCACGCCCTCGCCTTCGGCTACACCAATGCGAGCTGGACCCTGAAATGCGACCTCACCGCGCGCTACGTGTGCCGTCTGCTCAGGCACATGGACCGCCAGGGGTGGGACGTCTGCGTGCCGCGGCTGCCGGCGAACGGCGTCGAACGCCAGCCGATGCTCGACTTCAGCTCCGGCTACGTGGCGCGCGCCGAGCCCTTCCTGCCGAAGCAGGGCGCACAGGCGCCGTGGCGGGTGCACCAGAACTACCTGAAGGACCTCGGCGCGCTCCGCTTTGGGGGCATAGTGGACGGGACGATGGAGTTCCGGAGATCCTCGCCTCCGCCGGCATGACGGTGAGGCGCGGGAATTGACTTGGGGCAGTCGGCGCGGCAGTTGACGTTTACGTAAGGGAGAGCTGCATCGTGAGCGAGCTGGAGACCTTCCGCGCCGAGACCCGCGCGTGGCTCGAGGCGAACTGCCCCGCGGAAATGCGCGAGCCGGTGCGCGAGGAGAGCGACATCTGCTGGGGCGGCCGCAACGCCGTGTTCAAGAACGACGCGCAGAAGCGCTGGATGGAAGTGATGGCGGAGCGGGGCTGGACCGTGCCCGACTGGCCGCGCGAATATGGCGGCGGCGGCCTGTCGCCAGCCGAGACCAAGGTGGTGCGGGAGGAGATGGCGCGGATCAGCGCGCGCAACCCGCTCTACAGCTTCGGCATCTCGATGCTCGGGCCGGCATTGCTCAGATACGGCACCGAAGAGCAGAAGAGACGATTCCTCCCCGAGATCGCCCGCGGCGAAATCCGCTGGTGCCAGGGCTATTCGGAGCCGAACGCCGGCTCCGACCTCGCCAGCCTCCAGACCCGCGCAGAGGACAAGGGCGACCATTGGCTGGTCAACGGCCAGAAGGTGTGGACCTCCTACGCCGACAAGGCGGACTGGATCTTCTGCCTGGTCCGCACCGATCCGACGGCCCCGAAGCATAAGGGGATCAGCTTCCTTCTTTTCGATATGAAGACACCGGGCGTCTCTACCCGGCCGATCAAGCTCATCTCGGGCTATTCGCCTTTCTGCGAGACCTTCTTCGACGGTGTCCAAGTGCCCAAGGACCAGGTGGTCGGCGAGGTCAACAAAGGGTGGGACGTCGCCAAATATCTGCTCGGTCACGAGCGCGAGATGATCAGCGGCATGGGCCTGAGCGGGACGCTCGGCGAGGCGCTGAAGGAGGCGCTGGCGGAGAATCCCACGCTGCGCGCCGAGGTCGCCTCTTTCGATGTGGACGCGCTCGCCTTCCGCGCGATGAGCGAGAAATTCGCCGACGAGCTGAAGGCGGGGCTCGCTCATCCCGCGCAGCCGTCGATGATGAAATATGCCGGGACCGAGCTCAACAAGCGGCGGCACGAGCTCATTATGGCGGCCGGCGGCTCCGATGCGCTCGAATGGGAGAGCGAGCGCAGCAAAGGCGGCAAGGCCGCGCGTGAGTGGCTGCGCACCAAGGCCAATTCGATCGAGGGCGGCACCAGCGAAATCCAGCTCAATATCGTGGCGAAGCGGATATTGGAGTTGCCGGGGGCATGAACCCGTGTCCCGGCGAAGGCCCGGACCCAGGCTGAGCCCCGGCCTTCGCCGGGGAACGAAGGAGACGAAATGCCCCTCTACCTCACCGACGAGCAGGCGATGCTGCGCGAGACGGCGCGCTCCTTCATGGCCGGGGAGGGCGCCATCGCGAAGGAGCTGAGGCACTGGCGCGACGGGGGATGCCCCGACGGCTTCGGCCATGGGCTGTGGCGCCAGTTCGGCGAGATGGGCTTCACCGGCATCCTGATCGGCGAGGAGGACGGCGGCATGGGCCTCGGCCATGTCGAGGCGGGGATCCTGCTCGAGGAGATCGGCCGCAATCTCACGCCCTCGCCGTTCCTGATCACGGCCGTGGCGGT
>JALYHK010000160.1 GCA_030776605.1 Pseudomonadota bacterium | reverse complement strand
GAGGCGGTGCGCGCCGCCGCGGCGAAGTTCGGCTGGGAGAAAAACGCCGGGGAGCTCCACGATCATCTTGCCGCTCTCGCCGCGAACGCGAAGGTGAGGCCGGCCGCCTAGAGCGGCATGATCGCGGCGGCGATCCAGCGCTCCTCGGCGCGGAGCATCCCCCAGGTGCGGGCGGCGGCGCGGCTGTCCATCGCCTCGACGCCGATCCCGCGTTCCTCGAGCCGGCGCACCAGCGCGCGCGGCGGGAAGGCCATTGTTGGGCCGGTGCCCAGGATCAGGAATTCGGGCGGGGGATCGAGCGCCAGCAATCCCTCGAGATGCTCGATGGCAAGCTCGGCGAGCGGCGGCGCTTGCCACTCGTCCGCGCTCACCGGCGTCAGCAGCAGCGCCCGGTAGATGCCGCCGCCGACCGAGAAGCCGCCGCCGGCGAAGCCCTGGACCACCGGGCCGCTCGCGGCGGGATCGCGCTCAAACCTGGGCGCCATCATATCCTTCGTTCCGCGGCCGGCCGCCGATCCGCTCGGCCGCGCCGGCCGGCGCCCCCTTCGGAAGGAAGCTGTCCGACGTCACCCGGAGCCAGATCAGCCAGGGAGCGGCGATATAGACCGTCGAATAGGTGCCGACGATCACGCTGACCAGCAGCGCAACCGTGAAGCTGTAGATGACGTCCGGCCCGAGGATGAACAGCGCCCCGAGCGCGAGCAGCATCGAGACGTTGGTGGCGACGGTGCGCGACAGTGTCTCGTTGGCCGAAAGGTTGAGCAGCGCCCGGATCTCCATCTTGCGGTACTTGCGCAGATTCTCGCGCACGCGGTCGTAGACGACGATCGTGTCGTTCAGCGAATAGCCGATCAGCGTCAGCAGCGCGGCGACGACGTTGAGGTCGAACTCCAGCTGGGTGAGCGAGAACAGGCCGAGCGTGATCGTGACGTCGTGGAACAGCGAGAAGAGCGCCCCGACGCCGAACTGCCACTCGAAGCGGATCCAGATGTAGAGCGAGATTCCGATCGCGGCGAGCAGCAGCGCCAGTGCGCCGGCGCGGACCAGTTCGGCGGAGACCTTCCCGGAGACGGTTTCGACCGATTCGAACCGGGCGCCCGGATAGGCCTGGGTGATCGCCTGGCGGACGGTGGCGGCGGCGCGGTTGGCGCCTTCCTCGCCGCCGCCGGGCAGCGGCATCCGGATCAGGATGGTCTCGCGCGAGCCGAACTCCTGGACGTTCGCCTCGCCCAGGTCGAGGGCGTTGAGCTGCCCGCGAAGGCGGTCCAGCTCCGGCGCCTGCGGGAAGGAGACGCGGATCATCTGCCCGCCGGCGAAATCGACTCCGAAGTTGAGCCCCCTCACCGCGAGCAGCGCGATCGAGGCGGCGATCAGCAGGCCGGAGACGATGCTCGCGACGCGGCGCCAGCGCAGGAAGTCGATGTTGGTGTTGGCCGGGACGAGTTTGAGGAGGCGCATCGTCTGTCCTTCAGATCACCAGCTCGGTGGGACGGCGGCGGCGCAACCACAGCGACACGAACATACGGGTGACGGTGACGGCGGTGAACACCGAGGTGATGATGCCGATGACCAGCACCACGGCAAATCCGCGCACCGGGCCGGAGCCGAAGTAGAAGAGCAGGACGCCGGCGATGACGTTGGTGATGTTCGCGTCGAAGATGGCGGTGCGCGCCTCGTTGTAGCCGTGCTCGATCGCCTGGACGATGTTCCGCCCCCGCCGCTGCTCCTCGCGGATTCGCTCGTTGATGATGACGTTGGCGTCGACGGCGGCGCCGACCGTCAGGACAAAGCCGGCGATGCCCGGCAGCGTCAGCGTCGAGGGGAGGACCGCCGACATGACGGCGAGGATCAGCAGCACGTTCAGGATCAGCGCCGTGTCCGCATAGAGCCCGAAGCGGCCGTAGGTGAGGAACATGAAAGTGAGCACCAGCACCGTTCCGACGATGCCTGCGATCACGCCCTTGCGGATCGAGTCCCGGCCGAGGTCCGGGCCGACGGTGCGCTCCTCGACCACCGTGAGCTCGACCGGCAGCCGGCCGGAACGCAGCGAGATGGCGAGCTCGTTCGCGCTTTCGACGGTGAAGCTGCCCTTGATCTGGGCCGCTCCGCCGAGGATCGGCTCGTTGATCACCGGCGCGGAGATGACGACGTTGTCGAGCACGATCGCGAAGCGCTTGTTGACATTCTCGCGGGTGGCGCGGCCGAACGCCTGGGCTCCGGCGCTGTCGAAGCGGATGATGACCACCGGCGATCCGTCGTCCTGGTCGAACTGCTGCGAGGCGTCGGCGATGCGGTCGCCGGTCACCATCGCCCGCCGCTGGACCCCGATCCGCGCCTCGGGGCCCAGTTCCGGATAGGGTAGGATCTGGGTTCCGATCGGCGCGCGCCCCTCGGCGAGCTGCTGCGGGGTCACCGTCTCGTCGACCAGCTTGAACTCGAGCCGCGCGGTGCGCCCGAGCAGCGCGCGCAGCTGCTGCGGGTCCTGCAGCCCGGGGACCTGGACCACGATGCGGCTCGATCCCTGACGGATGATGGTCGGCTCGCGGGTGCCGAGCTCGTCGACGCGGCGGCGCACCACCTCGGTAGCGACCTGCATCGCGCGGTCGACCGCGTCGGCGAGGCCCGCCTCCGTCTGACGCATGACGATACGGTTGCCTTGGACGCGCACCTCCCAATCGGCGCTGCCGAGGCCGACAGGCTGGGTCTGCTCGCGCGCGATCCGAACGGCCTCGCTCAGCTGTGCCGGATTGCTGACCGTGAAAGCGAGCTCGCCGCCGGCGGTCGAGACGTTCTCGATGCGGATCCTGGCGCCGCGCATCTGCCGCCGGATGGTCTCTTCCATCAGCTCGAGCCGCTGGCGCGCCACGTCGTCCGTCTGCGCCTCGAGCAGCAGGTGACTGCCCCCGGCAAGGTCGAGGCCGAGGCTGATCCGCTGGGTGGCGAAGCTCGGCCAGCCCTTGGTCACGGGCTCCGGAATGAAGTTCGGGATCGCGAGCAGCACGCCCAGCACGAGCGTGATCGTGACGGCCCAGACTTTCCAGCGGGGGAAATCGAGCATCAGTCGTTCGCGGGCTTCTGCCCGTGCGGACGCACGTCGCTGAGCATTGACTTAACGACGCGGACGCGGACTCCCTGCGCGATCTCGAGCTCGACCTCGCTCTCGTCGACCTTCGTCACCTTGCCGATCAAGCCGCCGCTGGTGATGGCGGTGTCGTTGCGCTTCACCGCATTGACCATGTCCTGATGCTGCTTCATCCGGCGCTGCTGCGGCCGGATCAGCAGGAAATAGAAGATGATGAAGATGAAGATCAGCGGCGCGATCGAGACGAAGAAGCCGGCGCCGCCGGCAGCGGCGCCTCCGTCCTGGGCAAAGGCTGGGGTTTCGAACATGTCTTCTACCTGGTGAGGGAACGGCGCGCAGGGCTCGACCGGAAGCGGGGGCGCGACTATCATGGTGTCGGCCCATTGCCAAGGCAAGGCGCGGCCGCACAGCGGCAACGGAGGGAAGGATGATCCTGATCATGGGCGAAGTACGCTTCGGCGCGGGCGAGATGGATCGGCTGAGGGAGGACATGCAGCGTATGATCGCCGCGACGCGCGAGGAGGACGGGTGCGAGGCCTATGCCTTCGCCGAGGACGTCGCCGAGCCGGACCTGCTGCGGATCAGCGAGCGTTGGCGCGACGAGGGGGCGATCGACGCGCACATGCAGGCGCCCCACACCCAAGCGTTCCTCGGCAGGATCGGCGAAGCGCGAGTCGAGGAGATGAGCATCCGCCTCTACCGCGGCGAGTTCCTGCGCAACCTGCTCGGCGACTGAGCCGCCCCGCGCTTGCCATGGCGACGGCCGGCTCCTACATCGCGCGTCGGTCGGAGCGTAGCGCAGCCTGGTAGCGCATCACACTGGGGGTGTGGGGGTCGCTGGTTCGAATCCAGTCGCTCCGACCATCCGCCTCCGCCGCAGAACCCTTGGTCGCGGACGTTCGCGGATGTGCTCGGCCGTCCCTCCCCACCCTTTTCTCCACGCCGCCTGAGGGTCAGGCCGGGTCGACGATGACGGTGGCGATCATCCCCTGCCGCTCGTGCGGCAGGCAGACGTAGCGGTAGGTTCCCGGCACGGTGAACGTCCGCTGCCAGACCCGACCCGCCTCGATCTCGCCGGAATGGATGGTCTCCGCGCCCTCGGGCAGCTGGACGTTGGCTGGATCCGCGGCCAGGCCCGGATC
>JALYHK010000159.1 GCA_030776605.1 Pseudomonadota bacterium | reverse complement strand
GCGTTCGCCGCCTGCTGCTGAGCTGCGATCTGCTGGAGCTGGGCGAAATCGGCGGCGGAGACGAAAGGCTGGATCGCCGAGAGGCGGATGTCGATGTTGCCCGAGATCGGCGTCGGCGCCAGCTCCCTCGCCACGCGGTTGTTGACGAAGGTCACCTCGGTATAGACGTTGATGTCCTCGGCGACCTCATATTCGCCGTAGCCGCCGACCAGCCAGCGCTCCTGCGGCACCATCAGATAATTGTCCGGCGCGAAGTTGTAGGCGTCGGGATCGCCCGCGAACGGGCGGCTGGTGCGCGGCTGCGCGAAAAAGGCGCCGAGGTGCGCGGCGTCGAAGTTCGTTCCCCGGGCGATCGGAATGACCACGGCGTTCGCGCCGGTGCCGACGGTGACGGTCGTCGCCGCCTGGAAGCGGCCCTCCGGAACCGTCGTCGAGCCGCTGCGGACGAGCCGCGTGCGGGTGGCGTCCTCGGCCAGGTCGAAGCGGGAGAAGGCGCGGTCGCCTTGGAAGATCGAGCCGCGATTGTAATATTCGCCGAAAGCGGCGACATGCCCGCGGCCGTCGGCGAACCTGCTGCCGACGCCGACATGCGCGCCGTAACGGCGGCCGTCGCCCTCCTCCGTGATATTGTACTGCGTGCCGGTGACGAGGCCGTCGAGCTGCCGCAGGCGGAAATTGACCACGCCGGCGATCGCGTCCGAGCCGTAGACGGCCGAGGCGCCGCCGGTCACCACGTCGACGCTGTCGAGCAGGAAGGCGGGGATCGTGTTCACGTCCACGATCTGGTTCGTATCGTAGAAGATCCAGCGGCGGCCGTTGACGAGCACGAGGTTACGGCCGGCGCCCAGGCCGCGGAGGCTGATCGCGGCGACGCCGCTGCCAGGGTTGTTGCCGAACGGCGTTGCGCCAGTGCTCGGGATCACCTGCGGCAGCTGGTTGAGGACCTGCTCGACGTTGACGGAGCCGGTGAGCTGGAACTCCTCGTCCTGGACCACCGCGAGCGGGCTCGCCGAGGTGAGGTCGCGGCGCGCGATGCGCGAGCCGGTGACGGTGATCGTGCCCGTTTCCGCCTCGGGGGCGTTCGGGTCCATGTCGCCGGCGTCGGGGTCGGCGACCGCCTGAACCGGCGGCTGCTCGTCGTCTTCGTCGACCGGCTGCGCCCAGGCCGGCGCCGCCAAGGCGACCGTGCTCATCAGGGCGACGCGCATCGGCTTGCGCAACATGGTGCGTAGGAATGTCATTTTGCGGAACTCCCCGTCTTGACGTGATGGGCCGGAAACCGGCCAAGCGGGGCGGAAGCTAGACGGCGGCGCGGCGGCGGGCGATTTGGGGAAGGTGATAAAGGCCGTCCAACTTTCGGCATATTTTCGGCCGCAGAAAGACAAAAGGCGCAGCTGTTGCGCGGCCGCCACAGTCGCGGCGCCGGCTAGGGAGCGAGCGCCTTGCGGGTGAGGATCGCGAGCTCGGTGCGGTTGCCGACGCCGAGCTTGTCGTAGATCTTGTAGAGGTGGACCTTGACGGTGCCCTCGCTGATGCCGAGCGCGTCGGCGATCTCCCTGTTGCGGCGCCCTTCGGCGACGAGCCGGGCGACCATCTGCTCACGCGGGCTGAGCGCGGAGAAGCCGGTCTTGGCCGGGCCGCCGCCGAGCTTCAGGTCCAGCGCCCGCTGGAGCAGGCCCTCGTCGATCCAGCGCCCGCCGCTGCGCACCTTGGAGAGGCACTGGATGAGCCGGTCGAGCGAACGGTCCTTCAGCACGATCGCATTGACGCCCGCCTCGAGCGCGCGGAGCAGCGCCTCGTCGCCGATGCCGGCGGTAAGGAGCACGATCGGCCGCGTGTCGCCGCGCCGGCGCAGCTCCTCGGCGAGCTCGACGCCGTCGCGGTTCGGCATCCGGAGGTCGAGCACGACGATGTCGGGGGCAACGCGCTCGACCGCCTCGACGACCCGCGCGCCGTCGCTTTCCACCGCGACCACCTCGAAGCCGCTGCCGCGCAGCACCGCCTTCAGGCCCGACAGGATGATCGGATGGTCGTCTGCGACGAGCAGCCGGGTCATCGCGCAGCCTCGAACGGAAGAGTGACGATGAGCCGCGAGCCGTCCGTGCCGGCCGCGAGGCGCAGCTCGCCCCCCAAGGTCGCCACCCGCTCCTTCAGGCTCCGCGGCTCGGCTGCGGTGCCGTCGCCTGCGCAAGGGGTAGCGGCGGCGCCGTCGGCGGAGATGCGGACGACGAGCCGGGGGCCCTCGCGCAGAAGGTCAATCGAGACGTTGCGCGCCGCGCCGTGCCGCACGGCATTGGATATCGCCTCGCGGACCATATGGCGCAGCTCGTGCTCGAACCGCGGATCGGCCTGGAGCTGGTCCGGGCACTCGCCGATCGCGCAGCGGATGCCCCACTGGCGCGACGACCGCTCGGCGACGACGGCGAGGCTGCGGCAGAGGTCGGCCGGACCCTCGTGCTCACCGCCGCTGCGCAGCTGCTCGATCAGCCGCCGCAGCCCGCGTTGCTCGGCGGTGATCTCGCGCTGGAGCGACTCCAGCTCGTCGGCGGCCGCCGCGTCGGCGTAGGCCTTCCGCACCGCTTCGAGCCGAAGATAGAGGCCGGCGAGCAGCTGGACGACGCTGTCGTGGAGGTCGCGGGCGAGCGACAGACGGGTGCGGCCGGCCGAGCTCTCCTCGCGCAGCTGGACCGCGAGCGCGCCGGTGAGGGCTGCCGACATGCCGTCGGCGAGGCCGCGGGTCGCGAGGAGATCGTCGGCGCACATCCCGGCGATGTCGGTGGCGAACAGCACGCCGGCGCAGCCGTCGCCCGAAATCGGCACGGCGAGACCCTGCGACAGGCCGAAGCGGGCGGCAAAGCCGCGGTCGATCCCGCCGGAGGCGCTCTCGACCCGGCTGTCCCCCTCGCCCAGCGCCAGGGCCGCGCCGCTCGCGGCATCGAACAGGAACGGCCGCTTCTCCAGCGACGGATCGATCAGCTGCGGGAAGACATCGGGCGCGAAGCGCTCCTCCTCGCATCCATCCGGGCCGAGCCGCGCGACGTTCAGCCACGGCTCCTCGTCCTCGGACCAGGCGAACAGCACCCGCCCCGCCTGCAGCTGGCGGGCGGCGTGGTCGAGCAGCGCCGGGATCGCCGCACGGGGGCTGCCGGCGAGCACCGGATCGATCCCGATCGGCCCGCCGGGGCGCGCGTCGGCGAGGCTGACGCTGAACCAGATGATGACCAGCGAAAGCACCACCAGATAGCTGCCGCGGACGATCAGGCGGGTCAGCTCGAAGCCGCCTTGGCCGTATTCGAGGGCAACGAAGCCGCCCGCGAAGAACAGGACGATCAGCACCAGCGCGGTGACCGCGGTGGCCCGCCAGCCCCAGCGGATCATCGCGGCCAGAACGATGAAGACGAAGAAGCTGAAGAAGGGGCTGGTATAGCCTTCGGTGAGGGCGACGAGCAGCCCGAAGACGCTGATGTCGACGACATGCGCGGGAAGCGCCAGGCGGAATTCGAGCCGCCAGTTGCTCCAGGTGAGCGCGAGATAGGCGCCGCTCGCGGCGACATAGACGCCGAGCACCGCATAGACGGGCCCCGACACCGTCGGATCGACCCAGAGGGCGAACAGGAACACGCTCGCCAGCACGAGGCGGCTGAGCGAAATGACTCGCCCGGATCGGTGCTTGAAGGCCTGGCTGATCATTCCCTAGCCCCGCTGGGAATAGCCCGTCCGGCACGGCAGGCAAAGGGCCAAGGCGGGCCGGCGGCGCGCTGGTCCGGCGGCCGCTTTCGGAAAGCGGATTCAGCCGCCCCTGACGCCGGCGAGGGCGTCGGCGACCGCCGCGATCAGCTCCGCCTGTGAGAAGGGCTTGACCAGCCAGCCGGCGGGCTGCGCCTGTGCGCCGGCAGCGCGCGTCGCGGCATCGGAATGGGCGCTCGCGAACAGGCAGGCGATGCCGTGGCCGCGCAACTGCAAGGCGGCTTCCACCCCGCTCATCTCGCCGGCGAGCCTGATGTCCATCAGCACCAGGTCCGGGCGCCGGGCCAGTGCCGCGTCCACCGCCTCCTCGCCGCTGGTGACGAGGCCGATCACCTCGTGACCCGCCTCCGCGAGGGCGCCTTCGATCGTCAGCCCGACGAAATAGTCGTCCTCCACCACGAGCAGCCGGCCGGAGGCGCCGAGCCGTGGCGCGCCGGCTCCGTCAGCCGCGCTTCCGGGCGGCGGGGGCGGCGCCCGCCTGGGC
>JALYHK010000158.1 GCA_030776605.1 Pseudomonadota bacterium | reverse complement strand
AGCCGGTGACGACGATCGGCGCCGGGGCCTGGAGCGCGGCTAGAAGGGACAAGGGCATTGGGACCTCCTCCGAACGACAAGGTCGTCACGGAGGGATCCGGCACGCCGGAGCCTCGCACCGCTGGCTGGTCCCGGCCGGGCGCGGACGACGGGCGGAGGCTGTTTTCTGGCTCGCGGACCGCCGGGCGACGGAACGCTTACAGTTGCGGGCACAGCGCCGGCCTTGCACCGGACTTGCCATTTAAGCCGCGGTTTCCCGCGGCACCTTCGCCGGCGGCCGCTCTATTGCGGCGCAGCACGGCTTGTCAATCGGCTGCCCAGCGGGTAGAGCGGCGCGCGATGTCGGACCGAGGCTGGTCGGAACTAGCCAAACCACTGAAAGACAAGGTCAATGAAGAGCGGCACCCACCCCGATTACCACACCATCAAGGTCCAGATGACCGACGGCACGACGTTCGAGACCCGCTCCACCTGGGGCAAGGAGGGCGACACGCTGCAGCTGGAGATCGACCCGAAGGTGCATCCGGCCTGGACCGGCGGCAGCAGCCGGATGGTCGATTCGGGCGGACAGGTCGCCCGCTTCAACAAGCGCTTCGGCGGCCTGAGCCTGGGGGGCCGCAAGTAACCCCGCCGTGGGCGCTGCCCCGCGGCTCCTCACCGATCGCCTGCTGCTCCGCCCGGTCGGGCCGGAGAAGGCCGGCTTCCGGCGCGCCGAAGAGACGCTCTACAAGGGGGCATCGATCCTGATCCTCCGCTGCCGCGCCTGAAGCCTCAGATCAGCAGCGGGCGAGGCCCCGGCGGCTTCGGTTCCGCCTGCGGCGGCTCGCGCAGCTCGAACAGTGGCGCATCGAGACGATCCGCGCCGCGATGAAGCCGGTGAAGGCGCGGATGCGCGGCTCGTCCTTGATGTCGCTGCGCGTCACCATCCAGAGCGGCGCTCCGATCTCCTCGCGGGGGCCGAGGCAGCGGATCAGATCCTCCTCGCCCTCACCGAGCGCGCAGGGGAGGATGGCGAGGCCGAGCCCCGCCTTGGCCGCCGCGAGCATGTTCGGCAGCGTGTTGCAGCGCGCGATCACCCTCGCGCCCGCGGCGGCCTTCTCCAGCCACATCGGCGCGGCCATGGCGACGAGCGGACCGTCGCTCGCGATGATGATGTGGCCCGGGAGCTCGTCCTCGCCGGCGGGGCAGCCGTGGCGCGCGGCATAATCGCGGCTGCAATAGCCGCACTACGACCAGCACATCTGGCTCTACCGGGAGAATCCGAACGGCGTTTATGCCCAGTTCAACCCGAACGTCAGCTGCGAGCATCACAGGCCGCGCAGTGCCGCCGCCGGCCACGGCGGTCACGGCGCCGGCAGCCGCTGACGCCCTTCGGAACGGCCGCTTGCGCTGAGGCGCGGGCGGTCGCTTCTCCTTGACAGGGGAGCCGCTCCGGCGCAGCCGAGCCGGGGGAGGCCGGCGCCGACGGATGCAGGACCGACAGGCTGAGGGCTCGGCCGGCGCGACTCTGCTCGGCCTCTATCGGATGCTCAGCGCCGAGCGCCGGCGCCGGCTGCTGCTCGTCCTGCTGGCGATGCTCGGCGGCGCCGTGGCCGAGCTGGCGACCATCGGAGCGGTGCTGCCTTTCCTCGCCCTGATCGCCGATCCGGCGCGCGCGCCGGAGCTTCCGGGCTTTGCCTTGTTCCTCGCCCTCGTCGGCGGCGGTAGCGGAGAGGCGCTGGTCTACAAGGCGACGGCGCTGCTGATCGGAGCCGCCGTTGCCGCCGCGGCAATGCGCCTCGTCGTGCTGCGGCTGATGCAGCAGTTCGTGCTGATGGTCGCCCACGACATCGGCACAGGCATCTTTGCGCGGATGCTGAGGCAGCCGTACAGCCTCTACGTCTCGCGCAATTCGAGCGAGCTGCTCTCGAGCGTCGAGAAGCTGCAGATGCTCGTCTCGAGCGTGCTGATGCCGCTCGTCCACGGCGCGGTCGCGGCGGTGATGGCGACGGCGATCGCGGCCCTGCTGTTCGCGATCGACGCGGGGATGGCGGCGGCCGCCGCCGGGACGGTGGGGCTGCTCTACGTCGCGATCACCGCCGCGGCGCACCGGCGGCTCAAGGCAAATTCGGTGCGTCTCGCCGGTGCTTCGACGGCGCGGATCAAGACGCTCCAGGAAGGGCTCGGCAGCATCCGCGACGTGCTGCTCGACGGCTCCCAGCCGGTGTTCGAGGAGAGCTTCCGCCGGCTCGACCTGAGCTTCCGCCGCGCCCAGGCGCTCACTTGGTTTCTGGCGGCCGTGCCGCGCTACCTGATCGAGGCCGCCGGCGTGGTGCTGATCGGGCTGCTCGCGCTCTACATGTCGGCGCAGCCCGGCGGGCTGGTCGCGGCGCTGCCGCTGCTCGGGGCGCTTGCGCTCGGCGCGCAGCGCCTGATCCCGCTCGTCCAGATCGTCTATACCGCCGTCGCCCAGTTCGCCGGCAATCTCCAGATGCTGCGCGAGATGCTGGCGCTCCTGCGCACGCCCGTCTTGGCCACTCCTCCGCCCGAGGAGATTCCGCCGGTGCCCTTCGGGCGCGAGATCGCGTTCGAGCGGGTCAGCTTCCGCTTCGAAGGGCGGCGGGAATGGGCGCTGCGCGACGTCAGCCTCATCATCCCGAAGGGCGCGCGGATCGGCGTCGTCGGCGCCACCGGGAGCGGCAAGAGCACCTTCTTCGACCTGCTGATGGCGCTGCTCGAGCCGACTGAGGGCGAGATTAGAATCGACGGCCGCCCCCTCACGGATGCGTTGCGCGCCGGCTGGCAGCGCCGGATCGCGCACGTCCCCCAGTCGATCTACCTCACCGACAGCTCGATCGCCTCGAACATCGCCTTCGGGGAGCCGGAAGGGAAGATCGATCTCGCCCGCGTCCGCGAGGCGGCGCGGCGGGCCCAGATCGACGCTTTCGTCGCCGGCCTCCCCAACGGCTATGAGACGCCCGTCGGGGAGCGGGGGGTGCGGCTCTCCGGCGGGCAGCGGCAGCGCATCGCGCTGGCGCGCGCGCTCTACAAAGGCGCCTCGGTGCTGATCCTCGACGAGGCGACCTCGGCGCTCGACGAGGAGACGGAAGCGGCGGTGATGGCCGCCATCTCGGCCGAGCAACCCGACATCACCATGCTGATCGCCGCCCACCGTCCCTCCGCGCTGGCGCTGTGCGAGCGGATCCTGCGCTTCGAGCGGGGGCGGCTGGCCGAGGACAGAGCCGCTCCGGCGCTGCCGGTCAGAACCGGATCCGCAGGCTGAGCCCGGCACCGGTGCCCTCGTCGCCCGAGATCGAGCAGCAGGAGAGGGTGACGGGTCCGAGCCCCAAGTGGAACCAGGGCCCTTCGGCCGGCGCAGCGAAACGGGGCGGCGGCGTGTAGCCGGAGCCGGAGGTCGACCTGATCGGCTCGAAGCGCCGGCCGCAGACGAGGATCGCGTCGTCCTCCTCGCTGCCGCAGGCGGGTGCGGCGACGAGAGCGCGCACCGCATCGCGCTGGCGCTCGGCGGCCTGCTCGACCGTCACCCGGGTTGCGATCTCGGCTTGCGCCGCGGCGGGATCGGCGGCTGCGAGGGCTGAGGAGAAGTGGACCAGGGCGCGCACGGCGGCGCAGCATACGCGCACAAACCTTTGCCGGCCAGCGGCCTAGCGCGGGAGCAGCTCGTCGCGGTGCTGGTCGAGCTGCGGGCTCGGCCGGTCGGCCACTTGGCGCTTCCCGTCGATCACCACCGGCGAGGCGACGCCAGGCATGCCGCCGCGCTCGATCCGCATCCCGCGGGCGATCACCTGCGGATCGGCGAAGACTTCGGCGACGTTGTTGATCGGCCCGGCGGGGATGCCGGCCGCGGCGAGGGCGGCGAGCAGCTCCTCCCGCCGCCGGCCGGCCAGCGCCGGCGCGAGGGCGGCTGCCAGCGCCTCTCGGTTCGTCACCCGGTCGGCGTTGGTGAGGAAACGGTGGTCGCGCGCCAGCGCTCCGACTCCGACCAGCTCGCAGAGCTTGCGGAATTGGGCGTCGTTGCCGACTGCGATGACAACGTGGCCGTCGGCGACCTCGAAGGTCTGGTAGGGGGCGATGTTCGGATGAGCGTTGCCGAGCCGGCGAGGCGGGCTGCCCGAGACGAGATAGTTCATCGCCTGGTTGGCGAGCACCGCCACCTGGGTGTCGAGCAGCGCCATGTCGATATGCTGGCCCTGGCCGGTTCGCTCCCGATGGCCGAGCGCGGCGAGGATGCCGATGGTTGCGTAAAGC
>JALYHK010000157.1 GCA_030776605.1 Pseudomonadota bacterium | reverse complement strand
GGTGCCGATCGCGCCGGCGGCGACGAGCGCCGCCGCCGCCAGTACCGCCTTGCCGATCCGTCCCCTCAGCATCGCCCCCCCGTCAGTAGCTCAGGATAGCGTTGAGGAGGACGGAATAATAGCGCCGGTCGCGGTCCTCGTTCTCGAAGAGGTCGCGAAAGCCGGTGCCCGGCTGGAGGATCGCGGCCGAGGCGCGAAAAACGATATTCTGGGTCATGCGCGGGCGCCAGACCGCCGCCGCCGACACGTCCCAGCCGATGTCGTTGCGGATCGTGCCTTGCATGCGCAGCGCCTCGAGCGTCGCGGTGCGGGCGAACCAGAGATGGTTGGCGTTGGCGGACAGGCGAATCTGCGGCGTGATGTCGAAATCGGCGCCGACGCCGAGCAGGATGGTGCCGGGGTTGGCGAAGTTGGACTGGCCCTGCTCCTTCGACGAGCGGACCGAATTGAGGATGCCGTTGCGGCCGTTGAGGGAAACCGCCCGGCCGCCGCCGGCGAAGGGGATGGTCTGGCGGATCCAGTAGCTGGTGTCGGCGCCGGCGAAGATCGGATTCTCGAAGATGGCGTCGAAGCCCGTATGGGTGTCGTCGAAGGGATCGCCGTCGCCGCTGGCGAACAGCGCCGCGCCGCGCAGCCTGATCCAGTTGAAGTCGTAGCTGGGCTCGGCGGCGAGGAAGAAGCTCCTGATGGCGGCGCCGTCGCCGGTGAACACGTTGCGGTCCCAGCCGAACGCGCCATAGGCCGAGGCCGACAGGTTCAGCCGACCGATCCGCCCGTCGGCGCTGTAGCCGAGATAGAAGACATCGTAGCTGCGGCCGCGCAGGTCGCCGATCAGCGCCGGGCGGACCGGGAAGCCGTTGTCGTCGATCTCGATGTCGTCGCGCTCGCGGTTGATGTTCCAGGTCAGGCTGGCCTGGCTGGTCATGCCGACGAAGGGAAAGTCCTGGCGGTAGAGGTTGGCGTGCAGGATCCAGTCGCTGCGCGGCATCTGGAGGATGTTGTTGAGCCCCGAATTGGTGTCCTTCTCGAGCCGCCAGATCGCCATCAGGTTGTACTGGAAGCGGTTGTTGTCGCGGTTGCCGAACAGCCGCACGCCGAGCTGGTTGTCGTTGAACAGGAAACCGCGGAAGTCGAACTGGAAGGGCTGGATGCCGATCCGGATCGAATCGAAGTCAAAGCGGTCGGAGACGTTGCGGATATGGTCGTCGACGAACAGCTCCTGGACGCCGATGGCATAGTCGAAGCGGTCGGTGCCGCGCGACGGCTCGACGAACAGGATGCGCCGCTCCGGCACGTCGACATAGTTGGCCTGGATGGCGAGGGTGACGCGATATTCGCGGTGCGGCGGCATATAGGCGGTGCTGCCCTGGATGAGCGCGGCGCCCACGATGAAGGTCTGGGCGAGGACGAGGCTTTCGCTTCTCCCGAAGACGTCGAGGCTGCCCGGCCGCTGCGTGGTCTGGACGCCCACCGGGATGGGGAAGGTGCGCGGCTCGATCACCGTGTCGGAGACCGCGTTGGCGACCAGGAACCAATCGTCGCCGTGGAGGCCAAGCGCGCGCTGAAGGCGGCACCCTCGCGAGTGCCGCGCCTCTTCCGCCGCCTCGACGCAGAGCGGCCGGTCGCCCTTCAGCGTGTTCTGGTTATAGGGGTCGAACCAGCGCTCGCGCACCACGCCGAGCGATTCGATCAGCCGCCAGCGGTCCGGCACGGGGATGTGGTCGGTCGGGAAGGCCTCGGGCGGGGGCGAGCGGATCGCGCCGGGATTGTCCTGCGTCACCGGATCGGGCAGATCGCGCTGCGGCACGCCCGGGCGCCGGCGCCCCTCATCGTCGGGGGGCTGCCCCGGGCGCTCCGCCTCCTCGTCCTGTGCCTCGGCCGGCCACCAGGGCTGCTCCGCCGGCGGGGGCTGCGCTGCCTGCGCGACGATCGCGGGCGTGCCGACGGCGCCGGCCGGGTCCAGCGCAGCGGCAAGGTGCAGGAGCGTGGCGGGCAAGTGCACGCCTCAGCTACCTCCCCTGGCAGACATTCTGGTCGTTGGAGCCGAGGAAAGGCGCAAAGGGGCAGGAGACGTAGCGCAGCCGCACCTCGGCATCGCCGACCCGCACGACGATCCTGTCGGCGCGGATCGCCGGATCGGCGTTGCCGAAGGTGCCGGTGCGCTGGCCGCCGTTGTGGGTGCCGAGGAAGCTGATCATGTCGTCCTGGTCGATGCCGTCGCCCGAGACTCCGATGGCGCCGACCAGCTGCGAGCCGCGGTAGACCGGCACCGAGCCGGGGAAGATCTGGATCCCGTTGGCGATCCGGCCCGGATCGGGATTCTGGGTGCAGCGCGGCGGCGTGTCCTCGTTCGCGCCGAGGATGAAGCCGACGTGAGTCTTCACATTCTGCTCGATCAGCGCCGACTGGAGCCCGGTCGAGAAGGGATTGAATTCCTGGATCGGCCGCGAGAAGGGCCCTGGCGGCCGGCCGACCTCGCCGTCCGGGAAATAGGGCCGCGACAGGTTGCCGTTGGCGCGGTCGGAGAAGGCGAAGCGGCCGGTGAGCGCCGCCGGATCGCCCAGGAAGTCCCGCGCCCTTGGCACGTACATGCTGACGTCCGGATCGGGGTTGCCGAGCAGCTGGGCGGCGGCCTCGGCGCTTGAGAAGAAGGCGGCGGTGCGCGCCTTCTGGAGCGAGACGTCGATGCCGAAGATCGGCGCGTCCGGCGAGCGGACGATGCCGAGCACATTGCCGCGCGAGTCGACTGCCGAGATGGTGACCTGAGCGCGGCTGTCGAGCGGGCGGCGGATCTGGGCGCGCGCCGCGCTCATCACCCGGAAGGCTTCCTCGAGCAGCGCGCGCACTTCCTCGGCGGTGAGCGGCTGACCGCTGCCGTCCATGCCGCCGCGGACCGGGAAGCGGTTGGCGCCGCCGCCGTTGGTTAGCACGAATGCGTCGGGATTGGAGAACTCGGCCGCGGTCGCCGGGCGGAGGCCCGAGGCTTCGGTGCCGTAGGCGCGGCCGGCGAGGATGCCCGCGGAGGCGTCGTAATAGCCGCGCACCGAGGCGAGCGTCCCGACGCTGCCGTCGATCGCCGAGAAGGGCTGGGCCGAGCGGCTGGCGAGATCGCCGGCCTCGACGTCGCTGAAGCGCAGCAGCGTGCCGTCGACGCTGATCCGGTTGGCGCGGATGTCGACCGGCGCCTCGAAGCCGCGGGTGGCGGCGAGCGCGATCGCCTCCTCGGCGTCGCGGTCAACGTCGCGCACCTCGGGATCGAAGCCGTAGACGCCGTCGGCCATGATGCCGACGCCGCCGATCAGCACCCCGTTGCGGTAGAGCGGAAAGCCGCCGGGATCGGCGGCAAGGCCGAGCGGCGAGCGCTTGGGGCCGATGAAGGCGCCCGCGCCCGACGTGCCGTTGAAGCGCTGGGCGAGGTCGGAGCAGGGGAGCTGGCTGAACTGGACGCCGAACAAGGGACCGCTCTCCAGCCCCCGCGTCGCCGACGAGGGCGGGAAATGCTCCTGGACGATCATGCTCGCCGTCCGGGTCGAGAAGGCGTTGCCGCCCGAGGAGAGATAGGCGCCGGTCACCGCCTTGGCGATCGCCCCCGCCACCGCTCCGGGGACGTCGACGCCCTGCAGGTCGTGGGTGCTGCCGTTGGGGCCGCGCGGCACCGCGAGGCGCTGGTTCGCGCCGTTCATCACGAAGACGGCGAGGACGTTGCCGACCCGGTCGACCACCGCGATGTTGGCAGGGAGGCTGCGCGCCTGCGCCTCGGCGACGGCGTTGGCGATCACCTGCTGGACGTCGGCCTGGCTGAGCGCCTCCTGCGCCGGGCGCTGGTAGACGCCGGTCGGCGGGGACGGCGAGGGAGACTGCGGCGGCTCGGGCTGGGGCTGGCCGCGGCTGCCGCCGCCTCCGCCTCCGCCGCACGAGGCGAGCAGCAACGCGGCGATCGCGAGGCTCGAGACCGAGCGCTTCACCTCAGCCTCCTGATGGCGCCGGCGGCGCGGCCCAGCGCGGCGCGGAACTGGCGCGGCTCGTACTGATTGGGGTCGCGCACCGCCTGATAGGCGGCGTTGATGTCGGCGCGGATCGCATTGGCCTGCGCGTTGCTGACGTGGCCGCCCGCCACCAGCGCCGACAGCAAAGTGTCGGTCGCCATCACCGCCTGGACGCTGCCGGCATAGTCGGTGAAGCGCTCCGAAATTGCGTTGCTGGTGATCGCGTCGATGATCGCGAAGGTCTGGTCGCGGCCGAGCGGCGCCGATCCGAATGCGCTCGCCAGCGCCCGCGT
>JALYHK010000156.1 GCA_030776605.1 Pseudomonadota bacterium | reverse complement strand
CTGCAGCGCCGCGGCACCCGGCTCGATGCCGTCGCGATCCTCGTCCGCGCCCAGTTCCAGACCCGCGAGATCGAAGACAGGTTCATCGCCATCGGCCTTCCCTACCGGATCGTCGGCGGCTTCCGCTTCTACGAGCGCGCCGAAATCAGGGACGCTCTCGCTTACCTGCGCGTCATCGCCCAGCCGGCGGACGACCTCGCCTTCGAGCGGATCGTCAACATGCCCAAACGCGGCCTCGGCGACAAAGCGGTGGCGAAGATCCACTCGCTCGCGCGCGCCGAAGGCGTGCCGCTGATGCAGGCCGCCGCGCAGATCCTCGACACGGACGAGCTGACGCCGCAGGCGCGAAGATCGCTCGGCAATCTGGTCGGCGACTTCGCCCGCTGGCGCTCGCGGCTGACCGAGCTGCCGCATCCCGAGCTCGCCCGCCTCGTGCTCGACGAGAGCGGCTACACGGCGATGCTCCAGGCCGACCGCTCGGCCGAAAGCGCGGGGCGGCTCGAGAACCTCGCCGAGCTGGCCCGCGCGATGGAGGAGTATGAGACGCTCGGCGCCTTCCTCGAGCATGTCAGCCTGGTGATGGAGAATGACGCGGCGAGCGAGGCGGAAAAGGTCACGATCATGACCATCCACGCCGCCAAGGGCCTGGAGTTCGATACCGTCTTCCTCGCCGGCTGGGAGGAAGGGGTGTTCCCCTCGCAGCGCGCGCTCGACGAGGGCGGCCACGCCAGCCTCGAGGAGGAACGCCGCCTCGCTTATGTCGCGATCACCCGCGCCCGCCGCCGCTGCCTGGTCTTCCACGCCGCCAACCGCCGCATCTACGGCCAGTGGACGAGCAGCATCCCGAGCCGCTTCATCGCCGAGCTGCCCGAGGCCCATGTCGAGCAGGAGCATACGATGACGGGCGGCGAAAGCCTGTGGCGCGCCAACTGGTCCGAACGCGCCGACCCCTTCGCAAACGTCGCGCGAGGCACCGGGCGCGGCCCGGGCTGGCAGCGGGCCGCGAGCCAAGGCCCCTCTCCCTTCAGGGGAGAGGGCGACTCGGCGAAGCCGGGCGGGGTGAGGGGCTACGGCGCCGCCGCGGGCCCTCCCCTCGAGGTCAAAGCCAGCGCCGTCAGCCTCGGCAACCCCGGCAGAAGCGACATCTCTCTCGGCCAACGCGTCTTCCACTCGAAATTCGGCTACGGCACGGTGGCCGAGATCGAAGGCAACAAGCTCGAAATCGATTTCGAGCATGCCGGGCGAAAGCGGGTGCTGGACAGCTTCGTCACGGTGGCTTGATCCTTGCCTGAGCCGCCGACACGACTGCGCTCCACCCTCCGCCGCGCATCTGATCTGCAGGCGATGAGCTAGGCGTCCGGTGAGTTACCGCTCTCCGCCACAGGCGGAGTCAGCCACTCCGGCATGAGTGGCTGAAGGGTCGAGCTGAACAGGCCCGAAGCAATTAGCATGCCGGCAAAGCGGGCCACGGCTGATTTCCAGGACCCGTAGAAGAGCCGGTAACAAGTCAGAATATAGGCAAGTACGCCGGTCACGACTAGTAGCGCTGTGATCAGGAGGTAGTTGTCTCTCAGACTTTCGAGTGAGATGTACGCCATTAGCATCACAGGCGGAGCCAAAAGCGCCGAGGCTGCTACCATGAAAGAAGCTGCGGCCCAGGCGCCCTCCACCCGTCGGTCAAAAACGAGATGAACGAGCGCGGCGGAGACAATGGTGGGAGCCGCGAGGGAAACAGCCGAAATGATCTCGCCGAGAACCGGAATGCGGACGGCCGGAGCAAGGGGGATATCGCCGAAATGTGCAATCAGGCCTGCTAGGGCAGCAGAGGAAAGGAGCAGCGTCACGAGATCCACAGAGAGCAAGCCGTCCGATTTGGCGGCAGCTACGAGATCGCTCGGCCGCCAAAGGCGCAACAGAATCACAGGATAGGCGTAAAGCGGCCCGAATGCCGAGCGTGCAATCTCGTCGATCCCGCCGCCGGCCCGTGTCTCCCCACACCGGCCGCGGTCGGGCCCATTATGCACGTGACCACACCTGAGGCAGCTCGGCTGCAACGCACCCCCCTCTGACCATCAAATGTTCCCGCGAGCTCGCTGCGATGTCAATCCGTGTCGCGGCCTCGGCGCCACCAGCGCCGCGGCGGCACCGTCAGCCGGTCGGCAGCTTATAGTCCTTATACTGCTCGCGCAGCGCCGTCTTGAGGAGCTTGCCGGTGGCGGTGTGGGGGAGGCTGTCGACGAACAGGATCTCGTCGGGGAGCCACCATCTGGCGACGTGGCGCGCCAGATGATCGCGGATCTGCTCGGCGCTGAGTTCCGCCCCCTCCTTGCACACGACGAGCAGCAGCGGGCGCTCGTCCCATTTGGGGTGGTAAATGCCGACTGCCGCCGCTTCGGCGACGCCGGGGCAGCTCATCGCGGCATTTTCGAGCTCGATCGAGCTGATCCATTCGCCGCCCGACTTGATCACGTCCTTGGCCCGATCGGTGATCTGCATCGTCCCGTCGGGGTGGACCACCGCGACGTCGCCGGTGTCGAACCATCCCTCGGCGTCGACCGCGGGGCGCTCCTCCTTGAAATATTGTTTGATCACCCAGGGCCCGCGCACCTGCAGGCGCCCGGAGCTCTTCCCGTCGCGCGGCTGGACGCGGCCCTCGTCGTCCACCACCCGCATCTCGACTCCGAACGGCACGCGCCCCTGCTTGCAGGTGAGCGCGACCTGCTCCTCGTAACCCATCTCGTCCCAGTCGGCGGGCGGGGCGCCGACGGTGCCGATCGGCGACATCTCGGTCATTCCCCAGGCGTGACCGACGCGGATGCCGCGATCAACAAAGAATTCGATCATCGCCCGCGGCGCCGCCGAGCCGCCGATCGTGACCAGGCGCAGCCGCCCGAAATCGCCGCCGATCGCGTCGACATGCTGCATCATCGACAGCCATACAGTCGGGACCGCCGCGGTGTGGGTCACGCCCTCGCCGTGCAGCACGTCGTAGATGACGGCCGGCGCATAATCGGCGGTGAAGGCGATCTTGCAGCCGGCGATCGGCGCCGCGAACGGCAGCCCCCAGGATGCAGCGTGGAACATCGGAACGATCGGCAGCACGCAGGCGCGGCGAGAAAGATCGAAGATGTCGGGCTGCACTTCGGCCATCGCGTGGATCACGGTCGAGCGGTGCTCGTAGAGCACGCCCTTGGGATTGCCGGTGGTCCCGCTGGTGTAGCAGAGCATCGCCGGCTCGCGCTCGTCGCCGTCGACCCAGCCATAGTCGCCGCTCTCGCCGCCGATCAGGCTTTCGAAAGACTCGCCCTCCGGCGGATCGAAGCAGACGAAATGCTCGACCGTCTCGAGCTTCGGCTTCAGCGCCTCGACGAGCGGCCGGAAGGCGTGGTCGTAGAAAAGGGTGCGGTCCTCGGCATGGTTGAAGATGTAGACGAGCTGCTCGGCGAACAGCCGCGGGTTCACAGTGTGGATGATGCCGCCCATGCCGATGGTGCCGTACCAGGTGACGAGGTGCCGGCTGTGGTTCATCGCCAGCGTTGCGACGCGGTCGCCGCGGCGGATGCCGAGCCCTTCGAGCGCCCGGGCGAGCTTGCGCGAATCGCGGGCCACGCCCGCCCAGTCGGTGCGGGTGGTGCTGCCGTCGGCCCAGCGCGAGACGATTTCGCGCGGCCCGTGCTCCCGCTCCGCATAGTCGAGCAGCCGCATGATCCTCAGCGGCCAGTCCTGCATCCCTCCAAGCATACACGCCTCCCCTCAGAGGCGATCACTCTAGGGGGCGCTAGCCGACCAGCGCAAGCCGAGGCGGCTCGGCGACCGAGAGGCGCACGGCGGAGACGCCCTCGACGCGCTCGATCCGCGCGGCGACCTCGGCATCGAGCAGGAAATCCCGTCCTAGGACGAGCTCCGCCTCGCCCCCCTCGACCCGGACGCGCAGCCGCAGCACCCCGCTGCCGCCGCGTTCGTCCCTCACCGCCTCGGCGAGCCGGAGGAGCGCGTCGGCGCCCTCCACCTCGACCTCGAGCTGGAGCCGGGTGCGCTTCGACAGCCCTTCGAACGACTGAAGAGACCGTATGGTGACGCGCGGCGCCTCCTCGCCGGGCCGGCGGTCGAGCTCGACGCCGAGGAGGGCGCAGACGCCGTCGCGCGCGGCGCTCTCGACCTGTGCGGCGACCGGATCGTCGAACACGGTGGCGGCGAACTGTCCGGAGGCGTCCGATAGCGTCGCCATCAGGTACCGCCGCCCGCGGGCCGAGGTGCGCCGGCGCGCCTCCTCGACGAGCCCGGCCATAACCG
>JALYHK010000155.1 GCA_030776605.1 Pseudomonadota bacterium | reverse complement strand
CCACGAAACGCAGATATATATAATAAAAAAGCCCAGCGCGGCCGGGGCCGCATCCAGATTCACGCGGTGCCAAAGCCAAGGCCCCCTCTCCCCGCCGGGGAGAGGGTTCCTTTCCGCCTCTGAGACTGAGAGCCGCTCGGGCTAGCTCAGCCGGTCGAGCGCTTCGTCGCCGAGCGTTCCGGGGACGATCACCAAGGGACAGGGCAGGCTGCCGGCGACCGAGCCGGCGAAATGGCTGACCAGCGGCCCCGGCCCGCCCTCGGCGGCGGCGCCGAGGACCAGCGCGGCGATATCGTCATTCTCCTTCATCACCTCGCCGATCACTTTCACCGGCTCGCCCTGGCGGACCAGGATCGAGGGACGGATGCCGGCCTCCTCCATAATCGTCCCGGCCGCCTGGAGCACCATCGCGTCGGCGCGCAGCCGCGCTTCCTCCTCGATCGCGGCCTGGACGCCGCCCCACTCGACGAACTCCTGCGGCGGCACGATGGCGAGGATGACGACGCCGCCGCCGGTTCGCGCCGCCCGGCGGGCCGCCCAGCGCAGCGCCACCGGCGCCTCCTCGGTTTCGTCCATAACAACGAGATAGGACCGCATCGCTCTCCCCGCGCCTAGGGTCCTAGCTGCGCCAGATGGGCGGCGGGCGCAAGCCTCGCACTCCGGCGACCGCAGCCCGGCCGCACGGACCTTGACCGCGCGCACCGCTTTGCTGTTTGGCGGGCGGGCCGCAGCGATCGAGGGAAAGCCGATGCCGATCGAACTGAAGATGCCTGCGCTCTCGCCGACGATGGAGGAGGGCACGCTCGCCAAGTGGCTGGTCAAGGAAGGCGACACGGTGGCGGCCGGCGACGTCCTCGCCGAGATCGAGACCGACAAGGCGACGATGGAGTTCGAGGCGGTCGACGAAGGCACCGTCGCCAAGATCGTGGTTCCCGAGGGCACCGACGAAGTGAAGGTGGGGACGGTGATCGCGCTGATCGCCGAGGAAGGCGAGGACGTCGACGAGGCGGCGAGCGCGGTGCCGGCGAAGGAGCCGGAGGCGAAGAAGGGCGGCGACAAGAAGGCGGCCGAGCCGGCGAGGGAAGCGCCCTCCCCTGCCCCCGCACCGGCACCGGCGCCTGCACCCGCGCCCGCACCTCAGCAGCAGGGCAAGCCCAAGGCGGACACCGGCGAGCGGATCAAGGCGAGCCCGCTCGCTCGCCGCCTCGCCGAGCAGCGCGGCATCGAGCTCGGCAGCCTCGAAGGCTCCGGCCCCGGCGGCCGCATCGTCAAGGCCGACATCGAAGGCGCCGCTGCCCCTGCAGCCGCGCTGGCGCCGGCCGCCGCGCCCGCGCCCGCGGCTCCGGCAGTCGGCGAGACGGAGATTCCGCACGAGGCGGTCAAGCTTTCCAACATGCGCAAGACGATCGCCCGCCGCCTCACCGAGGCGAAGCAGACGATCCCGCACATCTACCTGACGGTCGACGTCCGGCTCGACGCGCTGCTCAAGCTGCGCGGCGAGCTCAACGCCGCACTCGAGCCGCGGGGCGTCAAGCTCTCGGTCAACGATATGCTGATCAAGGCGCTCGCCGCCGCGCTGATCGAAGTGCCGGAGTGCAACGTCTCCATCTCCGGCGACCAGCTGCTCAAATACAGCCGCGCCGACATTTCGGTGGCGGTTTCGATCCCCGGCGGGCTGATCACGCCGATCATCGTCGGCGCGAACGACAAGCCGCTCTCGGCGATCTCGAAGGAAATGGCCGAGCTCGCCGCCAGGGCGAAGGAAGGCAAGCTCCAGCCGCACGAATATCAGGGCGGGACGGCGTCGATCTCCAACATGGGAATGTTCGGCATCAAGGCGTTCGACGCCGTCATCAACCCGCCGCAGGGCATGATCATGGCGATCGGGGCGGGCGAGAAGAGGCCTTGGGTGATCGACGACTCCTTGCAGATCGCCACGGTGATGAGCGCCACCGGCAGCTTCGACCACCGCGCCATCGACGGCGCCGACGGCGCCCGGCTGATGCAGGCCTTCCAGCGCCTGGTCGAGAACCCGCTGGGGATGCTGGCTTGAAGCTGATGAAACGGTTTGTGTCGGTGTTTCCCGCTGCGGCGGGGGTGACTCTCGTGGGCTGGATTGGATGGGGAGGCGCCGAATCGCTGGAACAGGGCCGGGTCAGCTTCCATCTTTGGCAGGCGATGCTCCTCTACCCCTTTGCATTCACTCTTGCAGGGCTGTTGGTAGTCACGTTGCCCCTGAGCTTCTTGGTGCCTGCGTCACTCGGCAGATCTACGTGGATCTTGCTGATAGCGGCTGCGGGAGGAGTTGCTGGGGGCTTCTTTCTGGACGCGGTTCTGCAAGGTGAAATCCGCTTCTGGTGGATAGGTGCGCTCTACGGTGCTGCGGCATCGATGATCTGGGCCTATTTTGTTTGGCGGTCGATCTACGCGACCCTCGGAGCATCTCATGGCTGACGCATTCGACCTCATCGTCCTCGGCTCCGGGCCGGGAGGCTATGTCGCGGCGATCCGGGCGAGCCAGCTCGGCCTCAAGACGGCGATCGTCGAGCGGGAGAAGCTGGGCGGCATTTGCCTCAACTGGGGGTGCATCCCGACCAAGGCGCTGCTGCGCACCTCCGAGATCAACCATTATCTGACCCACGCCTCGGCCTACGGGCTCAGCGCGGAGAAGGTGGGCTTCGACCTCGCAGCGGTGGTCGAGCGCAGCCGCAAGATCGCCGGCCAGCTCAATGCCGGCGTCAAGGGGCTGATGAAGAAGAACAAGGTGACGGTGGTCGAGGGCGAGGGGAAGCTCGCGGGGAAGGGGCGCCTGCAGGTCGGGAACCGGGAGCTGCAGGCGAAGCACATCATCGTCGCGACCGGCGCCCGCGCCCGCGACCTGCCCTTTGCCAAGTCGGACGGGAACCGCATCTGGACCTACCGCCACGCGATGGTGCCCAAGGAGATGCCGACCAAGCTCCTCGTCATCGGATCGGGCGCGATCGGCGTCGAGTTCGCCAGCTTCTATTCGGACATGGGCGCCGAGGTGACCATCGTCGAGATGCTCGACCGCATCCTCCCCGTCGAGGACGAGGAGGTCTCGGCGTTCATGGCGAAGGCGCTTTCGAAGCAGGGGATGAAGATCCACGTCTCCTCGGGGGTCGAGAAGCTGGAGGCGACCGGCAAGGGCGTCCGCGCCGAGATCAAGGGCGCGGGGGCGGCCGAGTTCAGCCACGCCATCGTCGCGATCGGCATCGCGCCGAACAGCGAGGGGATCGGCCTCGAACAGCTCGGCGTGAAGATGGAGCGCGGCCACATCGTCACCGACGGCTACGGGCGGACGAATGTGGAGGGCGTCTACGCGATCGGCGACGTCACCCGGCCGCCCTGGCTCGCGCACAAGGCGAGCCATGAGGGGGTGGTGTGCGTCGAGGCGATCGCGGGGGAGAAGCCGCACCCGTTCGGAAGCTGGAACATCCCCGGCTGCACTTATTCGCGCCCGCAGGTGGCGAGCGTCGGCCTCACCGAAGCGAAAGCGAAGGAGGAGGGGCGCAAGGTCAGGGTCGGCAAGTTTCCCTTCATCGGCAGCGGCAAGGCGATCGCGCTCGGCGAGGCGGAAGGCTTCGTGAAGACCGTGTTCGACGCCGAGACGGGCGAGCTGCTCGGCGCCCACATGGTCGGGGCCGAGGTCACCGAGCTGATCCAGGGCTATGCGATCGCGCGCCAGCTCGAGACCACCGAAGCCGAGCTGATGCACACCGTCTTCCCGCACCCGACCTTGAGCGAGATGATGCACGAGAGCGTGCTCGACGCTTACGGGCGGGCGTTGCACTATTGACGTCTGAGCGAGCAGAGGGCCGCTTGGGTCCGCGCAGAGACGCAGTGACGCAAGGAGGCGTACGGCTAGCGGGGGTTGGCGCACAGCCGTCGCAGGCGGAGCGGCCGCTGACTCTCTGCACCTCTGCGTCTCTGCACGCATAGATTGCGGCTATGGACGCTGTTGAACAGGATTTGGCTCAAGCCCGGTAAGGCCCCCGCTGTCGCTGAACTACGGCTGACGGACCCGCAGGCGCGGCGGGCGGGGGCACGGCGAGGCTGCTCGCGCGTTGGAGGGGATCACTCGATGTGAGGAGAATAACATGCGTAACCTTGTAATCGGCGTCGCCCTGGCGGCACTCCTCCCGGCGGTCGTCGCGGCCCAAGGCCGCGGGCACGGCGGCCCTCCGACGACTCCCCCCGGCCAGGCGGGAAGCCCCGGCGCCGGGCCTGACATGGGCCAGCCGCGCGGCGACTTGGGTCGCGAGATGGGCCGCCAGCAGCGCGAGGC
>JALYHK010000154.1 GCA_030776605.1 Pseudomonadota bacterium | reverse complement strand
GCCGCGTCGCGGTCGGCGATCCGATCTCCCGCTGGGGCAGCTGCTCCTCCTCGGCCGCGATCCGCTACAGCTGGCGCCTGATCCTTGCGCCCGATTGGGTGCGCCGCGCCACCGTCGCCCATGAAGCCGCCCACCTCGTCCACATGAACCACGGGCCGGCCTTCCACGCCCTCGTCGGCGAACTGCTCGGCGAGGATCCGCGGCCGGCGTGGCTGTGGCTGAGGCGGGAGGGCGCGGCCCTCCACCGTATCGGCCGGCGCGGCTAGACCGCTTCCTCCGGCTTGCCTTCCTGCGGGCGGATTTCGCGCTCCCGTTCCCGTTCCCGCTCCCGATCGCGCTGACGTTCGCGTTCGCGCTGGCGCTCGCGTTCGAGGTCCCGCTCGCGATCGCGCAGGCGGGGCGGCGGCGGATCCCGCGGCGGCGGCGGCGGTCGGCGGCCGAGCACTTCGTCAAGCCGCTCGGGCGTCACTTCTTGCTCGTGGCGCGGCCGTTCTCGCGGTTCTTCCTTCTCCTCGAACGGCGCGCCGAAGGGGTCGGCCGGTTCGATCGGATTGCCGTCCGGGTCGACCAGCGGCCCGTCGGGCGGGGTCATCCAATTCTCGTCGGAAGGCTCCAGCTGCCAATCCGGCACCGCCACCTCGGTGTTGAAATTCTCGACCGGCCGGTTGGCGACGGCGCGGACCATGAAATCGTGGAAGGCCTGGGCAGGCGCGCGGCCGCCGGCGAGACCGGGCACCGCGCGCGAATCGTCGCGCCCCATCCACACGCCGGTGGTGATGCCGCTCGAAAAACCGAGGAACCAGCCGTCCTTGTTGGAGCTGGTGGTGCCGGTCTTCCCCGCCGTCGGGCGGCCGAGGCTGGCGTTGCGCCCGGTGCCGTGGAGCACCACGCCCTGCAGCAGCTCGGTCATGTGCGCCGCCACCCAGGGCGCGACCAGCACTCGGGACTGGTCGTTCTGGTGGCGGTAGAGCAGGGTTCCGTCGGCGGTCGTCACCTGGCGGATGGCGTAGGGGACCACCGCCGTGCCGCCCGCGCCGACCGAGGCGTAGGCGCGGGTGAGGTCGATCAGCCGAACCTCGGAGGTGCCGAGCGCCATCGAGGGATTGGTGTCGACGCGGGTGGTGATGCCGAGCCTTTGCGCCATGTCGGCGACGTTGCGGGTGCCCACCTCCTGCGCCAGCCGCACCGCGACGGTGTTGATCGACCAGGCGAGCGCCTGCCGCAGTGTTACCGCCCCGGAATAGCGGCCGCTGTCGTTGCGCGGGCTCCACCCCGCGATGGTGAGCGGCGCGTCCTGCACCGTGCTCTCCGGCGTGTAGCCGGCTTCCAGCGCCGCAAGGTAGACGAACAGCTTGAACGCCGAGCCCGGCTGGCGCGTCGCCTGGGTGGCGCGATTGTAGATCGAGCTCGCATAGTTGCGGCCGCCGACCATTGCGCGCACGGCGCCGTCGCGGTCGAGCGCCACCAGCGCGCCCTGCGCGCCGCGCGGCGTGTTCGCGTTCACCGCATGGTGCGCGGCCTGCTGTAGGTTCGGATCGAGCGTGGTCCAGACCTCGATCGGATGGACCGTCTCGTCGATCAGCGTGTCGAGCTGGGGCAGCGCCCAGTCGGTGAAGTAGCGGGCGCTGCTCTGGCTCTCGGCGCCCTGGACGAAGCGGACGTCGGCGGGGCTGGAGGCGGCCGCCTGCGCCGGGGTGATCGTGCCGTTGTCGCGCATCACATCGATCACCACCGCGGCGCGCTCGCGGGCGGCCTCGGCGTCGGCGGTGGGCGAATAGTTGGACGGCGCCTTGACCAGCCCGGCGATGATCGCCGCCTCGGCCATCGAGAGCCGGTTCGCCGAATGGCCGAAGAAGCGGCGGGAGGCAGCGTCGATCCCGTAGGCGCCGCCGCCGAAATAGACGCGGTTGAGGTAGAGCTCGAGGATCTGCTCCTTGCTGAAGCGCCATTCGAGCGCGAGCGCGAGAATGCCCTCGCGCAGCTTGCGGCCGAAGCTGCGGCTGTTGTCGAGGAAGATGTTGCGGGCGAGCTGCTGGGTGATGGTCGATCCGCCCTGCGCCCAGCGGCCGCGCTCGGCGCGCACCGCGAAGGCGCGGACGACGCCGATCGGGTCGATGCCCGGGTGCGAGCGGAAGCGGCGATCCTCGACCGCGATCATCGCCTCGCGCATGATCGGCGGGATCTCGTCGTAGGTCAGCCACTCGCCGAAGCTCGGCCCCATCGACACCAGCACCGAACCGTCGGCGGCGCGGATGCGGACCATCTGGCCGAGATCGTCGCGGCGGATCAGCTCCTGGTAGCTCGGCAGCTGGCTGACCGCGACCGACACCGCCACCACGAGCGCCACCGTCGCCACGACCAGGACGTAGACGGCGGCCTTGAATGTCGGGATCAGGATCCGCCTGAGGCGCGACGGAGCGGCGTCTTCCATTGGGCGCTAGCGATAGGTGGTGGCGATCATGGCCGCAACAAGCAGCAATCGAGGTTAACGCGGGCTTACTTCGCAGGCTCGAAATCGAGCGCCGCCGAGTTGATGCAGTAGCGCAGTCCGCCCGGCCGCGGCCCATCCGGGAAGACATGGCCGAGGTGGCCGTCGCAGCGGGCGCAGCGGACCTCGACGCGGCGCATGGCCAAGCTGTCGTCGTCGTGCTCGCTCACCGCGCCCGCTTCGGCCGGCGCCGTGAAGCTCGGCCAGCCGCTGCCGCTGTCGTACTTGGCGGCGCTGTCGAACAGCCGCGCGCCGCAGCCGGCGCAGCGATAGTCGCCGTCGGCGTGATTGTCATAATAGCGGCCGGTGAAGGCGCGCTCGGTGCCGCCTTCGCGGAGCACGTGATATTGCTCGCGCGAGAGGCGGTGGCGCCACTGCTGGTCGGAAAGCTCGATGCGGTCCATGGCCGGCATGTGGGGCGAAAAGTCGTCTGGCGCAACTTTTGACCCGCGCCAGGCGCGATGCCATAGGCGCCGGCCATGGCGCTCTACCCGATCGTCCGCCCGCTCGCCTTCGCCCTCGATGCCGAGCGTGCGCACCGGCTCACCATCCAGGCGCTCAAGCTGCTCCCCGCCGGGGAGCCGGCGCCGCCCGATCCGGTTCTGGCGACGAGCGTCGCCGGCCTTCAGTTCCCCAATCCGGTCGGCCTGGCGGCCGGCTTCGACAAGGACGCCGAGGTGTTCGCGCAGATGCTCGGCTTCGGCTTCGGCTTCGTGGAGGTGGGCACGCTCACGCCGCGGCCGCAGCGGGGCAACCCGAAGCCGCGCCTGTTCCGCCTCACCGAGGACCGGGCCGTGATCAACCGGATGGGCTTCAACAACGGCGGACAGGCCGCGGCGGCCTCGAGGCTGACGAGCCGCCGTCGGCGCGGCATCGTCGGCGTCAACATCGGCGCGAACAAGGAGAGCTCCGACCGGATCGCCGATTATGCCGCCGGCGTGCGGGCGATGCTGGGCGTCGCCGACTATCTTGCCGTCAACGTCTCCTCGCCCAACACGCCGGGGCTGAGGGCGCTGCAGGGCCGGGCGGAGCTCGACGAGCTGCTCGCCGCGGTCGCCGAGGCGCGGGGCGCGGGACCGCCGATTTTCGTCAAGGTCGCGCCAGACCTCGCGCCCGCCGAGATCGACGACCTGGTAGCGGTGGCGATCGAGCGGAACATGGACGGGCTGATCGTCGGCAACACGACCGTTTCGCGTCCGCCGCTTCGCTCGCGGCGCCGCGGCGAGGCGGGCGGCCTTTCGGGCGCGCCGGTGAAGGCGCTGGCGCTCGAGCGGCTGGGCGACTTCCGCCGGGCGGCTGGGGACAGGCTGCCGCTGATCGCCGTCGGCGGGATTGAGAACGGCGTCGATGCGTGGGAGCGGATCCGCGCCGGGGCGAGCCTCGTCCAGCTTTATACCGCCCTGGTCTATGAGGGCCCGAGCCTCGCCGAGCGGATCGTCGCCGAGCTCCGGCGGCTAGCCGCGATCGAAGGCTTCGCGACAATCTCGGAGGCCGTGGGCACCGCGGAGCGAGCTGCGGTGACCGCGGCCGTGGGCCGCTAATTCGGATTCGCCGCGCGGACGACGCCCTCGCGCCGCGGGTCGGCGCCGCCTTCGAATCGGCCGCCGCGGATGAACACGCCGTGGAGCCCCGAATCCTCGCCCATCCCCGGCCGGAGCTCGATGCCGCGGGCGCGCAGGCCCTCGATCACGGCCGGCGGAAAGCGCGATACCTCGCCGATGAAGGAATCGCCGCGGGCGACCAGGTTGGGGAGGGCGATGCTCTCCTGCATCGGCAGGCCCCAATCGATCGCGCCCACCAGCTTTTTTTATAAATATGCGAGGATGGCGTTGACG
>JALYHK010000153.1 GCA_030776605.1 Pseudomonadota bacterium | reverse complement strand
CATGGACTGGAAGGAGGACGATTTCGCCGCCGGCTTCGTCTTCGACAATCCCAACGCCAAGGGCCAGTGCGGCTGCGGCGAGAGCTTCACCATCTGACCCGCCGGCCGCGGCCGAGGATCCCCGACCGCCGATGCGCCGCTTCTTCGATCCGCGCCAGCGCGCCCACGCCCCGGCGGTCGAGCTGCATAACGGCGCGTTCGTCCCCTATGCCGAGCATCCCGGCCGCGCCGACGCGATGCTGGCGGCGATCGGCCCGGCCGAGCCGCCGCGCGACCATGGCGAGGCGCCGCTGCTGCGCGTCCACCCGCGCGCCTATCTCGATTTTCTGAAAGGCGCCTGGGCCGAGTGGCGCGACGCGGGGCGGCCGGGCGACGCGGCCGCCTATGCCTGGCCGACCATCCGCCGCCGTGCGCTCGCGCTCGATCGCATCGACGCCAAGCTCGGCCTCCACAGCTTCGACGCCTCGACGCCGATCGCCGAGGGGACGTGGGAGAGCGCTTACTGGTCGGCGCAGACCGCCCTCTCCGCGCTCGACGCGGTGCTGGGGTGCGAGGGCGCCGCCTTCGCCCTCTGCCGTCCGCCCGGCCACCACGCCGGCGCCGACTATCTGGGCGGCTACTGCCATCTCAACCACGCCGCCGTCGCCGCCGAGGCCGCGCGCGCCGCCGGGCTGCGCAAGGTCGCGATCCTCGACGTCGACTATCATCACGGCAACGGCACCCAAGACGTCTTCTACGCCCGCGGCGACGTGCTCTTCGTCTCGATCCACGGCGATCCGCGCACCGACTATCCCTTCTTCTGGGGCCATGCCGACGAGGCCGGCGAAGGCGAAGGCGAAGGCGCCACGCTCAACCTTCCCCTCCCTCGCGGCACCGGCTGGCGCGAGTATGATCCGGCGCTCGGCCGCGCCCTCGGCCGCATCGCCGCCTTCGCGCCCGACCTGCTCATCTGCTCCTACGGCGCCGACACCTATGCCGGCGACCCGATCAGCCACTTCGCCATCGGGACCGGTGACTATCCCGCCATCGCCCGCCGCATCGCCTCCCTCGGTCTGCCGACGCTGATCGTGATGGAAGGCGGCTACGCCGTCGACGCGCTCGGCGCCAACGTCGCCGCCTTCCTCAGCGGCTTCTGATCGCCGCTAGAGCTTCTCGGTCAGCTCCGGGACGACCTTGAACAGGTCGCCGACCAGGCCCAGGTCGGCGACCTGGAAGATCGGCGCGTCCTCGTCCTTATTGATCGCGACGATGGTCTTGGAGTCCTTCATGCCCGCCAGGTGCTGGATCGCGCCGGATATCCCGATCGCGATGTAGAGCTCGGGCGCGACGATCTTACCGGTCTGGCCGACTTGATAATCGTTGGGCACGTAGCCCGCGTCGACCGCCGCGCGGCTGGCGCCGACCGCGGCGCCGAGCTTGTCGGCGAGCGGCTCGATATATTCCCTGAACGCCTCGCCCGAGCCGAGCGCGCGCCCGCCCGAGACGATGATCGAGGCGCTGGTCAGCTCGGGCCGCTCCGAATGGGCGACTTCGGCGCCGACGAAGCTCGACAGCCCCTGGTCGCCGGGGCCGGAGACCTGCTCGATCGCCGCCGAGCCGCCGTCCCGCGCCGCCTTTTCGAAGGCGGTGCCGCGCACCGTGATCACCTTCTTCGGATCGGAGGACTTCACCGTCGCGATCGCATTGCCCGCGTAGATGGGCCGGGTGAAAGTGTCGTCGCTCTCCACCGAGACGATATCGGAAATCTGCATCACGTCGAGCAGGGCCGCCACGCGCGGCGCGACGTTCTTGCCGGTGGTCGTCGCGGGGGCGAGGAAGGCGTCCCGCTCCGCCATCAGCCCGGCGACCAGCGGCGCGACATTCTCAGCGAGCTGGTGCGCGTAGGCGGGGTCGTCGGCGACCAGCACCTTCGCGACGCCGGCGATCCTAGCCGCTTCCTCGGCGACGCCGCCGACGCCCGCTCCGGCCACCAGCAGCTCCACGTCGCCGAGCTCGGCCGCCGCGCTCACCGTCGCCAGCGTCGCGTCCTTCACCTTGCCTTCCTCATGTTCGACGAGGACGAGCGTCTTCATCCCACCACTCCCGTTGCGCGCAGCTTGTCGATCAGCTCGTCGACCGAGCCGACCTTGACCCCCGCCTGCCGCTTGGGCGGGTCGGCCACCTTCAGCGTCGTCAGCCGCGGCGTGACGTCGACGCCATAGTCCTCCGGCGTCTTCTGGGCGAGCGGCTTGGACTTGGCCTTCATGATGTTGGGAAGGCTGGCATAGCGCGGCTCGTTCAGCCTGAGGTCGGTGGTCACCACCGCCGGCAGCTTGAGGCGCACCGTCTCGAGGCCGCCGTCGACCTCGCGGGTGACCGTGACCGCCTCCGATCCCTCGACCTCCACCTTCGAGGCGAAGGTGCCCTGCGCCCAGCCGAGCAGTGCGGCGAGCATCTGCCCCGTCTGGTTGGCGTCATCGTCGATCGCCTGCTTGCCGAGCACGACCATGCCGGGCTGCTCCTCCTCGGCGATCCTCGCGAGGATCTTGGCGACGGCGAGCGGCTCGACCTCGGCGTCGGTCTGGACCAGGATCGCGCGGTCGGCGCCCATTGCGAGCGCCGTCCGCAGCGTCTCCTGCGCCTTGGCCGGGCCGATCGACACGGCGACGATCTCCGTGGCGACGCCTTTCTCCTTGAGCCGGATCGTCTCCTCGACGGCGATCTCGTCGAACGGGTTCATGCTCATCTTGACGTTGGCGAGGTCGATGCCGCTCTGGTCCGCCTTGACCCGCGGCTTCACGTTGAAATCGATCACCCGCTTCACGGGCACGAGAAGTTTCATTCCTTCATCCTCTCACATCCCTCTCCCTCGGGGGGAGAGGATACGGAGACTTGGCGGCTTTGCCGCCTAGTCGAAATTGGTGAGGGTGACAAAGGCCGAGAGTGAACCTCAGGCTTTGTCACCCTCACCCAGCTACGCCTAAGCCCAGCTTCGCTTCGCTAAGGCTTCGCAACCCTCTCCCCTGGAGGGAGAGGGGGTTCAGTCACCCCGCCTTCCTCACTTCCTCGACGATCTTCCTCGCCGCGTCGCCGAGGTCGTCGGCGGGAACGATAGCGAGGCCGCTGTCGGCGAGGATCGCCTTGCCTTCCTCCACGTT
Source organism: Pseudomonadota bacterium (assembly GCA_030776605.1). Lineage (GTDB taxonomy): Bacteria > Pseudomonadota > Alphaproteobacteria > Sphingomonadales > Sphingomonadaceae > Allosphingosinicella. The sequence continues at coordinate 1,253 of JALYHK010000153.1, read as the reverse complement.
CGTCCCTTCCAGCCGCACCACCAGCGGCACCTTGAGGTCGACCTCGCGCGCGGCCGCGACGATTCCCTCCGCGATGATGTCGCAGCGCATGATCCCGCCGAAGATGTTGACCAATATGCCCTCGACCGCGGCGTCGGACAGGATGATCTTGAACGCCGCCGTCACCATCTCCTTGGACGCGCCGCCGCCGACGTCGAGGAAGTTGGCGGGCTCGCCGCCGTTCAGCTTGATGATGTCCATCGTCGCCATGGCGAGGCCGGCGCCGTTGACCATGCAGCCGATGTTGCCGTCGAGCTTCACATAAGCGAGGTCGTGACGCGAGGCTTCGCGCTCGATGGGATCCTCCTCGCTCTCGTCGCGCAGCGCCGCCAGCTCCGGGTGGCGGAACAAAGCGTTGGAATCGAAGCCGACCTTGGCGTCGAGGACGAGCAGTGTGCCGTCATCGGTCACCGCCAGCGGATTGATCTCGATCTGCGAGGCGTCGGTGCCGAGGAAGGCCTCGTAAAGCAGGCGCGCCGTCTTCTGCGCCTGCTTGTTGAGCTCACCCTCCAGCCCCAGCGCATGCGCGAGCGCGCGGCCGTGGTGGGGCATGAAGCCGGTCGCCGGGTCGATGAGGATGGTGCGGATCTTCTCCGGCGAGGAATGCGCCACATCCTCGATGTCCATGCCGCCTTCGGTCGAGGCGACCATCGCGGTCCGGCCGCTCGCCCGGTCGACGAGCAAGGCGAGATAGAATTCCCTGGCAATGTCGACCCCGGCGGTGACGTAGAGGCGACCCACCTGCTTGCCGTCCGGCCCGGTCTGCGCGGTGACCAAAGTGTTGCCGAGCATCTCCTCGGCGTGGTGCCGCACCTCCTCGGCGCTGCGGGCGAGGCGGACGCCGCCCTCCGCCTCCTCACCCAATTCCTTGAACCGGCCCTTGCCGCGCCCGCCGGCGTGGATCTGCGCCTTCACCACGTAGAGCGGGCCCGGCAGCTTCTCCGCCGCTGCGACCGCTTCCTCGACGCTCAGCGCCGCATGGCCGGCGGGCACCGGCACGCCGAACTCGGCGAGCAGCTCCTTGGCCTGATATTCGTGGACGTTCATTCGGACGGGATTTCCTCGGGCGGGACGCGCGGCCTAAAGCACAAAAGCCGCGGGCTTGAAAAGCCAAACGCGGCGTCCGCGCCGATGGATGCCCCGCCCGCCCTCTGTCGCCCCCGCCGCGCACGAAAGGCTGGCGGCGCGGCCGCGGCCGCGTTACAGACAAAGGG
>JALYHK010000152.1 GCA_030776605.1 Pseudomonadota bacterium | reverse complement strand
GCCGGAACCCGCGCTCGCGCGCGATCGCCGCCGAGACCATCGAATCGAAGCCTCCGGAGAGCAGGACGACGGCGGCGGGGCGGGAATGGGCCATCGCGGCGCGGCTAATCCTCTCGCCGAGCAGTGGCAAGTTCCGCCCCGTTCCGGCGGCGGACAAAAAAGAGGGCCGCCCCGTGGAGCGGCCCAGTCGAGGCTGCAGACAGCCTGCTAGGGAGGAAAGCGTGCCAAACTCTCGGCACGACTCCACCCTAGCAAGGTCATGGTAAACAAAGACTTAACGCGACGGCACGTTTCAGCGGCAGGGGCGGCCAAGGGGCTTGTCCGGCTCCACGTCCACCGCCCAACGGCAGCGGCGATCCGCTCGCGCCCTTCCGCCTGCCGGGCGCGCAGCCCTGGCAGAGAAGCGCCAGCCCGAAAGCGCTCAGGCCTCGAAATCGGTGAGCTTGATCGGGAACAGCCGCGAGCAGAATTCGCAATCGACGCTGATGAAGCCGTCCTCGTCCACCATCTGCTCGCGCTCGGGCGGCGGGAAGCGGGCGATGACGCTGCGGATATGCTCGAAGCTGCAGCGGCAGCCTTTGCTGAGCGGCACCGCCGCCAGCACGTGCACCTCCTCCTCGTGGAACAGCCGCCAGAGCAGGCTCTCCAGCGGCAGCGACTGCTGGAACAGCTCGTTGGCCTTGGTCGTCTCGGCGAGGACGCGGACATGCTCCCATTCGGGATGGTCGAGACGGGTATGGAGCCGGTCCCTCCCCTCCTCGCCTTCCGGCAGGTGCTGGACGAGGATGCCGCCGGCGATATGGCCGGTGTCGTCGACGGCGAGCCGCACCAGGCTCGGGACCTGCTCGGACTGGGTGAAATAATGCTCCGCCGCCTCGGCGAGCGAGGCGCCCTCGAGCGGCACGATCCCCTGGTAGCGCTCGGCGGCGACCGGCAGGTCGAAGGTGATGGCGAGATAGCCCTTGCCGAACATGGCGGAGAGGTCGCGGTGGCTGGAGAGCGCCGCGAGCCGCTCCCGATCGAAGCGGATGTAGCCCCTGAGCTCGCCGCCCCTGTAGTCGCAGACCAGCAGGTCGACGATGCCGCTCTCGGTCTGCGCCTGGACGGTGAGCTGGCCCTCCTGCTCCTTGAGCATCGAACCGAGCAGCGCGGTGAGCACGAGCGCCTCCGACAGCGTCCGCGCGATCGGCGCCGGATAGTCGTGGGCGGAGAGAATCTCCCCGAGCAGCGGCCCCAGCCGCACGACCCGGCCGCGCACGTTCCGGCGGGGAATGGCGAAGCTCACCGCCTCGTCGAGATTCGCGCTCAGTTCCGCATGTTGGGATTCGGGAAAAGCCATGGCGCGCATGTGGCAACGCGAGAGCCCGGTTCAAGCTCCGAGGCGGCCGGGCTGGATTGCTTCGCTTCCCTCGCAATGACGGTGGACGGCGGGGATCGGCTCAGGCGCGTTCCGGGAGCTCATATTGGCGGGCCGCTTCGGAAAGCTTCTCGACGAACTCGGCGACGTGCTCCTCCTCGATGATCAGCGGCGGGAGGACGCGCATCACGTTGTCGCCGGCGGCGACGGTGAGGAGGCCGTGTTCGCGCAGGTAGCCGACGAAGGCGCGGCTGTCGGTCCTCAGCTTGACGCCGAGCATCAGCCCCAAGCCGCGCACGCTCTCGAAGAGGTGGTCGTGGTTGGGGATCATCTGCTCGAGAGCGCCGCGCAGCCGCTCGCCCATCCGCGCAACGCGCTCCAGGAACTGCTCGTTGGCGACCACATCGAGCACCGCCTGGCCCGCCGCCATGGCGAGCGGGTTGCCGCCGAAGGTCGAGCCGTGGGTGCCGATCGCCATCCCCGCCGCCGCCTTCTCGGTGGCGAGGCAGGCGCCCAGCGGAAAGCCGCCGCCGATCCCCTTGGCGGTGGCGAGGATGTCCGGCTCCATCCCGTAATGCTCGTAGGCGTAGAGCTTTCCCGTGCGCGCGACGCCGCACTGGACCTCGTCGAGCACCAGCATCAGGTCGTGCTCGTCGGCAAGCGCCCGCAGCCCCCGCATGAAGGCCTCGCTCGCCGGACGGATGCCGCCCTCGCCCTGGATCGGCTCGACCAGGAAGCCGGCGACATTGTCGGAAAGCGCCCCCTTCGCCGCCTCGAGATCGTCGAACTCGAGCACCTCGAATCCGGGCAGCAGCGGCTCGAAGCCGTCGCGCAGCTTGGCCTGGTCGGTGGCGCTGATCGTGCCGATGGTGCGGCCGTGGAAGGCGTTACTGAAGGTGAGCAGGACGTTGCGGCGAGGATTGCCCTTGGCGAAGTGGTAGCGCCGCGCCGTCTTGATCGCACATTCGACCGCCTCGGCGCCCGAATTGGTGAAGAACACCGTGTCGGCGAAGGTGAGGTCGACCAGCCGCTGCGCGAGCGCCTCTCCCTGCGGGCTGCCGTAGAGGTTGGAGACGTGGATCAGCCGCGCCGCCTGCTCCTGGATCGCCCTGGTCAGGTGCGGGTGGCCGTGGCCGAGCAGATTGACCGCGATGCCGCTCGCGAAGTCGAGATATCTCTCGCCCTTCTCGCCGTAGAGATACACCCCCTCCCCCCGCACCGGCCGCACCGGCGAGCGCGGATAGACGGGCATGAGCGGCGTGATGGCCATGGGAGGGGCTCCTGATGCGAGAAAGGCGGCCCAGCCGGGCCGCCTTCCCCTTAGTGACCGCACGTTCGCGGCGTCAATCAGCGGCGGTCGTCGCGCCGCCGGTGGCGGCGGTCCTCCCGGCGCTCGTGCCGGTCCTCCCACCGCTCGTGCCGGTCGTCCCAGCGGTCGTGCCGGTCCTCCCAGCGGTTGTCGCGGTCGTCCCAGCGGTCGCGCCGGTTCTCCCACCGGCCCTCGCGCCGCTCGAAGTGGAGGCGCTGGCGCAGCTGGTGGATGCGGTGCTGCAGCTCCTGGTGCTCACGCGGGCTGAGGCCGTTGCGCCGCAAGTGATCGTAGCGGCGGGCGATGTTGGAGGCCTGGCGCAGCAGCCGCTCCTCCTCGCCGCGCGAGATCAGGTCGCGGTCCTCGGCCCGGCGGATGCGGTGGACGAGATTGTCGATCTGCCGCTCGATCTGGACCGAACGGACCGGCCCCTCGCGATAGCCGTAGCCGCGATACTGGGCGTCGGCCGGAGCGGCGAGCGCGAGGCTCGTCAGCAGGGCCGCGGAAACAAGCAATGTGCGCATCGTCCTACTCCTTCAAACCGGACGATGCCGTTCTAGGCCGGCGGGAATGTTGGGGCGCTGAACGGAGAGGACAGCGGCCGTTCAGATTGCCGGCCGCTCTGCTGAACCGGTCAGCTCTTCAGCTTCCAGCCGGAGCGCAGCAGCGCGTAGCAGAAGGCGCCGAGCGCGATGTTGATCGCGAGCAGCAGCAGCGCGCCGAGCAGCACCGGCGAATCGGCGCGGCCGAGGAAGCCGTAGCGGAAGCCGGAGATGACGTAGAAGAAGGGGTTGGCATGGCTGATCGCCTGGAACAGCGGCGACAGGCGGTCGATCGAGTAGAAGGTGCCCGACAGCAGCGACAGCGGCGCAACGACGAAGTTGGTGACCGCCGCGGCATGATCGAACTTCTCCGCCCAGACCGAGGTCGCGAGGCCGAGGAAGCCGAGCATCATGCTCCCCATCAGCCCGAACCAGGCGATCGCCCACAACTGGCTCGGCGCGACGCTCACCCCCGGCCAGGCGAGCATCGCCAGCCACACCGCGAAGCCGACAAGGAAGGCGCGGGTGACGGCGGCGCCGACCAGCGCCGCCATCAGCTCCGCCACCGACAGCGGCGGCATCAGATAGTCGACGATGGTGCCCTGGATCTTGCCGACGAGCAGCGAGAAGCTGGCGTTGGCGAAGCTGTTCTGGAGCATCCCCATGACGATCAGGCCCGGCGCGAGGAAATCCGCGAACGGAGCGCCGAGCACCGTCCGCCCTTCGCGCCCGAGGGCCAGGGTGAAGATGACGAGGAACAGGAGGGTGGTGACGGACGGCGCCCAGATCGTCTGCAGCTGGACCTTGAAGAAACGCCTCACCTCCTTCACATAAAGGGTGAGGAGGCCGCCCCAGTTGACGTTCCGGATCACCGGGACGCCCGGATCGGTCCGAACCCAATCGGAAGGCCCGCCGTTCATGGCGCCGTCGCTAGTCGCTGACGCCGTGGCTCGCAAGCCGAGGAAGCAGGAGCAGCCGCATGTCGTGGACCGAGGAACGGATCGAGCGACTCAAGGAGCTGTGGAGCAAGGGCATGACCGCGAGCCAGATCGCCGAGGAGCTCGGCGGCGTCTCGCGCAATGCGGTGATCGGCAAGGCGCACCGGCTCGGCCTGCAGGCGCGTCCCTCCCCGGTGAAGCCCAACGAGCCGGAGGAACCGCCCGCGCAGCCCGCCGCCGAGCCCGCGCAGCCGGAGCAGCCC
>JALYHK010000151.1 GCA_030776605.1 Pseudomonadota bacterium | reverse complement strand
GCCCCGGAGTCAGCATCGCGCCGGCGGCGAGCATCGCCTCGCCCTCGATCTCGCAGCCGTCCATGACGATGGCGCCGAGGCCGACGAAGGCGCGGTCGCGCAGGATGCAGCCGTGGACCATCGCCAGGTGGCCGATCAGCACCTCGTCGCCGATGATCGTGGGATGGCCCGCCTGGTGCCAGGGCTTGGGCGAATCGACGTGGAGCACGCTGCCGTCCTGGATGTTGGTGCGCGCGCCGATGCGGATGCGATTGACGTCGCCGCGCAGCACGCAATTGTACCAGACGCTCGAGGCCGGCCCGATCTCCACGTCGCCGATCAGCCGCGCGCCCGGAGCGACGAAGGCGCTGGGATCGACCCGCGGCGCCTTGCTGCCGAAGCCGATCAGCTCCGCCGCCGGCCGCATCCGCTCAGTCACCGAACGGCCACCAGTCCGGCGCTCGGATCAGCGGGAGGATCGAGGCATGATCGTCGGTCCAGCCCGAGAAGCCGCGGGTCGGCTCGAGCACCGTCCAGCCGAGCGCGTCCTCCCCGCTGAGCTCGACCAGCCGATTGATCGACCGCCGGTTGCGCGACATGGCGATCCACACGGAGACGGTGGCGTTGAGCAGCTCCTCGTCCTCGGTCGGCGAATATTGCAGCATCGCGCTGATCCAGCCGCCCGAGCGGGCGAGGTCGGCGATCACCGGCTCCAGGTTCAGGTAGCGGTTGGAGATGTGGAACAGGATTATCCCCTCGGGGTGGAGGGCGCGCGCATAGACGGCGAGCGCCTCGCGGGTGAGGAGGTGCATCGGCACCGCATCCGACGAGAAGGCGTCGATCGCCAGCAGGTGAATCTGCCCCGGCGGCTGGCGGCCGAGGGTCAGCCGCGCATCCCCCAGCACGATCCGCGCCTGGGGCGCGCATTCGCTGAGGAAGGTGAAGCGCTCGCGCGCCACGTCGACCATCTCGCGGTCGATCTCGAAGAAGGTCCAGCGCTGCTGGGGCTCGGCGTAGCAGGCGAGCGTGCCGGAGCCGAGGCCGACGACGGCGATATGGGCGCCGGGGCCGAAGAGGTTCGAGGCGTTGCTGAGGGCGAGGCCGACGCCGGAGCGCCGGGCGTAATAGCTGGTCGGCTCCCGGCTCACTTCCGGGTCGAGGTTCTGGATGCCGTGGAGGGTGGTGCCGTGGGTCAGCGTCCGCGCGAAGGGCTCGCCGCCGGCGTTGCGGATGCGCACCTCGTAGATCCCGAAATAGCTGCGGGTCCGGGTGCCTTCCGCCGAAACCTCGAGGGTCTGCCAGCCGCCGTAGCTCAGCATCAGGGCGGCGAGGCCGGCGGCGAAGGCGGGAGGCCGGCCGAGGCAGGCGAGCGCGAGCAGCGAGATGGAGATGCTGCCGATCGTCGCGCCCATCTCGTCCTCGCCGGCGAGATGGCGGTCTACGAACCAGGAGATGATCAGCGCGGCGAGCGGGAAGGCGACCATGAACAGCGGCTTCAGCCGCTCGGGCCAGGGGACCAGCACCACCTGCGGCACCAGCAGAGCGGCGGCGAGGATCAGCAGCGGATGCTCGTAGACCCAGTCGAACAGCATCGGCGCGAAGATGGCGACGAACAGACCGCCGAGCATGCCGCCGAACGACATCGCCAGATAGAAGCGGGTGAGGTGCCCGACCGGCGGACGCCGCCGGAAGAGGTCCGTGTGGAGCGCCACCGCCACCGCGAACAGCAGCAGCAGCCCAAGCGTCGCCGAGAAGAACGGGCTGCGCGTGCCGTCGCTGAAGGCCAGTCCGCCGGCGATCAGGATGACGAGCGGAGCGAGCAGAGTGATGAAATCGGCGGCGCCGCGGCGCGCCGCGAACGCGATGGCGAAGCTGAGCAGGTAAAGGCCGAGCGGCAGCGCCCAGAGCAGCGGCATGGCGACGATGTCGGTGGTGAGATGCGTCGTCGTCGACAGCATCAGCCCGGAAGGAACCGCGGCGAGCACCACCCAATGCGCGATCTCGCGCCAGGTCGGCGGCGGCGCGGTCTCCTCCGGCAGCGCCTCGATCGCCCGGGCCGGCACCGTCATCGCGCAGCCGACGACCAGCAGCACCAGCAAGGCGTAGAGCGCGGTCCACAGCCAGCTCTGCTGCTCGAGCGTCATCAGCGGCTCGACGATGAGGGGGTAAGAGAGGAGGCCGGCGAAGCTGCCGAGGTTCGAGGCGGCGTAGAGCGGATAGGGATCGCCGCGCGCCGTCTCGAGCGCGTACCAGCGCTGCATCAGCGGCGCCTGGGCCGAGACGATGAAGAACAAGGGGCCGATCGAGCTGATCAGGAACCAGGGCACCCACAGCGCCGGCTCGCCCTCTACCGGCGGCAGCGCGCTGGTGAGCCCGATCGGCAGCCACAGCGCGGCGAGCCCGAACAGGACGAGGTGGATGCCGACCTGCCGGCGCGGCCTCAGCCTGGCGAGGAAATGGGCATAAGCGTAGCCGGCGAGCAGCAGCAGCTGGTAGACCAGCATCGCGCTGTTCCACACCGCCGGCGCGCCGCCGACCCGCGGCAGCGCCATGCGCGCGATCATCGGCTGGGTGAGGAAGAGGAGGAAGGAGCCGGTGACGATGGTGAGGACGAAGAGCGGCCGCGCATAGCGCTCGCGCGCGGCGATGGCGGTCGTGTCAGTCACTCAACCTCTCCCCGCCCCCGTCGCTCAGCGGCCGAGCAGCCGCGCCGCGACCGGCGCATGATAGCTGAGCACGCCCGAACAGCCAGCCCGCTTGAAGGCGGTCAAGGTCTCGAGCAGCAGCGCGTCGCGGTCGCCAGCGCCGGCCGCCGCCGCCGCCTCGATCATCGCATATTCGCCGGAGACCTGATAGGCGAAGACCGGCACCTCGAACCGCTCCTTCACCCGCCGGACGACGTCGAGATAGGCAAGGCCCGGCTTCACCATAACATGGTCCGCCCCCTCCTCGATATCGAGCGCGACCTCGCGCAGCGCCTCGAGCGCATTGGCCGGGTCCATCTGGTAGCTCTTCTTGTCGCCCTTCAGCAGCCCGCGGCTGCCGACCGCGTCGCGGAACGGGCCGTAGAAGGCGCTCGCATATTTGGCGGCATAGGCCATGATCTGGACGTTGCAGTGGCCCGCGCCCTCGAGCGCCTTGCGGATCGCGCCGACCCGGCCGTCCATCATGTCCGAGGGGGCGACGATGTCGGCGCCGGCGGCCGCCTGCAGCACCGCTTGTTCCATCAGCACCTCGACCGTCGTATCGTTGATGACGTAGCCGGCTTCGTCGCAGAGCCCGTCGTGGCCGTGGGCGGTATAGGGGTCGAGCGCGACGTCGGTGAGGACGCCGATCTCGGGGGCGGCCTCCTTCACCGCCTTGACCGCGCGGCAGACCAGATTGTCCGGATTGAGCGCCTCGGCGCCGTCCTCGCTGCGCAGCGCCGCGGGCGTGTTCGGAAACAGGGCAAGGCAGGGGATGCCGAGGTCCCGCGCCTCGCGCGCCCGCTCGGGGAGCCGATCGACAGACCAGCGCGACACGCCGGGGAGCGTCGCCACCGGCTCCTCGATCCCCTCGCCTTCCGCCACGAACAGCGGCCAGATCAGGTCGGAGGGCGTCAGCACCGTCTCGGCGACCAAGGCGCGGCTCCAGGCGGCGATGCGGGTGCGGCGCATTCGGGTGACGGGGAAGGACGGCATCGCCGGGGGCTTAGCGCGGCCGCGGCGCCCGCGCAAAGACTTGGACACTCTTCGCGCGATCGGGAGTTGGGCGCCAGGTGAGCTCCTCCATACCCGTCCCGCGCGAGGCCGTGCTGATCGTCAACGCCCACTCGCGCCGGGGGCAGGCATTGTTCCGCGAAGCGCAAGCCAAGCTGGCCGAGGCGGGCATCCGGCTGATCGAAGCGCATGCGGTGAGCGACCCTGCCGAGCTGGTGCCGGCGGTCAAGGCGGCAGTGCGCGGCGGCGCGCCGATGGTGATCGTCGGCGGGGGCGACGGCTCGCTCTCCTGCGCCGTCGACGAGCTGGTCGACCGCGACTGCGTCTTCGCGCTGCTGCCGCTCGGCACCGCGAACAGCTTCGCGCGAACGCTCGGAATACCAGTCGATCTCGACGGCGCCATCGCCGCCATCGCCAACGGCCGCCCGCGCCGGGTCGACCTCGGGGTGATCGACGGCGACTATTTCGCCAATTCGGCGGCGATCGGCCTCTCTCCGATCGTCGGCGCCACCATACCGCCGCGCCTGAAGCGCGGCCTCGGCCGCTTCGGCTATCTGATCTGGGCGGTCTGGTCGCTGATCAAGTTCCGGCCGTTCGCGCTGACGGTGGAGGTGGGGGGCGAGCGGCACATGCTCTCGGCGCTCGAGGTGCGGATCGCCAACGGCGGCTTCCACGGCGGCGTGGAGGTGGTCGACGAGGCGGACGTCGACAGCGGCGAGATCGTCGTCCAGGCGGTGGTCGGCCGCAGCCGGCTGCGGC
>JALYHK010000150.1 GCA_030776605.1 Pseudomonadota bacterium | reverse complement strand
ATGGCGACGGCGTCGCCGACTTCTCGATAGAGGTGTACATCGAGGTCGGCCAGCCGCTGACGGCGAGCGACTTCATCCTCTAGCGGCGCGCGCGCCCGCTGCGGCGGCCGGGGCGCCGTTCATGGATCCGAGATCAAGCCCGGGATGAGGCGACCTAAGGGCGAGGCGCCCAGGGCCGTGCGTCACTTGATCTTGGCTTCCTTGAACTCGACGTGCTTGCGTGCGACCGGGTCGTACTTGCGGAAGCTCAGCTTCTCCGTCTGGGTGCGCGGGTTCTTCTTCGTGACGTAGTAGAAGCCCGTATCGGCGCTGCTGACGAGCTTGATCTTGACGGTGGTCGGCTTGGCCATGGCAGCCTCTTGTGGAGCTGGGTTGGGCTAAAAATAAAAGCGGCGTCCCCGCCGCTCCTCGTTGCCGGAGCCTCTGCCGCGCGCGGGCGGATATGTCAAGGCGCGGCCGGGTTAACCAAGCGGTAACCATGAGCGCGCATGCTCCTGCCGAACTGCGGGAGGCGGAGGATGCGCGACGATCGCGAGGCGATGATGGTGGTGCGGGCAGAGCTGTGCGACCGGCTCGACCAGCTGCGGCGGCTCTCCGGCCAAGCGCCGGCGGCCGATTTCGAGGCTCGGCTGGACGGGATCAGGACCCTCGCCGGCGCCTACGGCCTGAGGCCGGTCGCGTGCCTTGCCGAGGCGCTGCAGCGCGGCGGCGGCCCCCGCGCCCTCTATCTTGAGCGCATCGCCGACGCGATCGGCTGCGAGCGCGCCGACGAAGAGGCGGTGCAGGCGATGCTCGCCTCGGTTTCGGTGCGCCTCGGCGCCTGAATGGACGCGCTGCTCACGACCTTCGTCGCCGCCGCGCTTGCCGAATGGGGCGACCGGACGCAGCTGTTCGTGATCCTGCTCGCCGGCCGCTTCGCAAATCCCAAGGCGATCCTCGCCGGCCTCGTCGTCGCGGCGCTGGCCAACAGCCTGATCGCCGCGGTGGGAGGCGGCCTGGTCCACGACTTGGTCAACCTCCGCGCGCTGTCGCTGCTGGTCGCGCTCGCGCTGCTGATGGCCGGGATCGGCAGCCTCATCCGGCGCCGGCCGCCGGCGATGGCGGCGCGCTGGCGGACCGGCGCGTTCGTCACCGCCGCGCTCGCGCTGTTCCTGCTGGAATTCGGCGACAAGACCCAGTTCCTCACATTCGCGCTCGCTGCCCGCTTCGATTCGATCGCCCTCGCCTCGGCCGGCGCCACCTTCGGCATCCTCGTCGCGAACGCGCCCGCGGCGGTGCTGGGGGAGGCTTTGGGCAAGACCCTGCCCGTCCAGCCGATCCGGTGGGGGATCGCCGCTCTGTTCCTGATCGGCGGCTTCTGGGTGGCGGTCAGCGCGCTCGAGCTGGCCTGAGCTCGATCAGCCACAAGTCCGGCACCGCGCCGAGCCGCAGCGGCAGCAGGCTGGTGCCGACACCTGCCGAAACGATCAGTGTCTTTCCCGCCTCGTCAATCCGCCCGCAGGCATAGCGCTCGCCGTGGTCCGACATGGTGGCCGGCGCGCCGACGAGCGGCAGCCGGATTTGCCCGCAATGGGTGTGCCCGGCCGCCATCAGCGGAACGTCGCCCGGCACCTGCGGAAACGGATCGGGACTGTGGCTGAGGAGGATGCGCCCGCCGGACAGCGCGCGCAGGCGGGCGACGGTGCGCGGCACGTCGGCGCGGCCGGTATAGTCGTCGTCGAGTCCGCCGATCGCCACCGGCCCCGCCTGCACCGCATCATTGTCCAGCACCGCAATGCCGGCCTGGCGGAGGTGGCGCCGGGCCTCGGCGGCGTCGCGCCAATGGTCGTGATTGCCGAGCACGGCGAAGGTGCCGATCCGCGGCCGCAGCGCCGCCAGCGGAGCGATCGCCTCGCTCAGGGCATAGCTGCGGGTCGCGGCGCGCTTGTCGCTGACGAGGTCCCCGGCGATGAGTACGAGGTCGGGGCGGGCCGCGTTGATCTGCGCGACGATCCGCCGGAGCCGCTCGGGCGGCATGTCGGGTCCAACGACGTGGATGTCGGAGATCAGCACCGCCGTCAGCGGCTCCGCCAGGCCGGGCAGCGCCACCTCGGTCCGGCGGACGACCGGGTCCGCGATCGCCGTGCGGTACATCCAGCCGGCGGCGGCAAGGCCGCCGAGCGCGAGCAGGAGGAGCGCGACGGCGAGCTTGCGCGCGAGGCGATTAGGGGGGAAGCGTGCGCGCATGCGCGACTTCTCGCAGCTTCTCGACGGGCTCGTCTACACCCGCTCGCGCAACGCCAAGCTGAAGCTGATCGGCGACTATCTGAAGCGGACCCCGGACCCGGACCGCGGCTACGCCATGGCGGCGCTCACCGGCGAGCTCGACCTGCCCGCGGTGAAGCCGGCGCTGATCCGCGCGATCACCGAGGAGCGGGTCGACCCCACCCTCTTCTATCTGAGCTGGTCCTATGTCGGCGACCTGGCCGAGACGGTGGCCCTGCTCTGGCCGAAGCGGATCGAGCAGCCGGCCGACGTCGACGACGGGACGCTGCGCCTCTCCTCGGTGGTCGAGCGGCTGTGGAGCCTCGGGCGCAGCGAAGCGCCCGCCGCGGTCGCCGAGATGCTCGACCATCTCGACGCCAGCGGCCGCTACGCGCTGCTCAAGCTCGCGACCGGAGAGCTCAGGATCGGCGTCTCCGCCCGGCTCGCCAAGACGGCGCTCGCCCAGGCCTTCGGACTCGACGTCGACGCCGTCGAGGAAGTCTGGCACGGCCTCAAGCAGCCCTATGCGGAGCTGTTCGCCTGGGCGGAGGGGCGCGGCGAGCAGCCGACGCCGAGGAACGTCCCGGTCTTCCGCCCCTTCATGCTCGCCCATGCGCTCGAGGATGAGCAGGTCTCGCTCGATGACTATGCCGCCGAATGGAAATGGGACGGCATCCGCGTCCAGATCGTACGCGTCGGCGGACAGACGCGCCTCTACAGCCGCGCCGGCGACGACATCAGCCGGAGCTTTCCCGAGGTTGCCGCGAGCTTCGCCGAGGATGGCGCGGTCGACGGCGAGCTTCTGGTCAAGGGCGCGGCCCAGGGCGCCGAGCAGCATGGCGGCGGCGCGGCGAGCTTCAACGCCCTTCAGCAGCGGCTCGGTCGCAAGCTGGTCTCGCAGCGGATGCTCGCCGATTATCCCGCCTTCGTCCGGCTCTACGACATCCTGTTCGACGGCGCGGAGGATCTGAGGCCGCTCGCCTGGTCCGAGCGCCGCGCCCGGCTAGAGGCCTTCGCGCGGCGGCTCGACCCCGAACGGTTCGACGTCTCGGCGCTGATCGAGGCGGAGAGCTTCGAGGAGCTGGAGGCGATCCGCGCCCGCGCCCGCGACGCGGCGATCGAGGGCGTCATGCTCAAGCGCCGCGACAGCCCCTATGTCGCCGGCCGGCGGGCGGGGCTGTGGTACAAATGGAAGCGCGATCCACTCACCGCCGACTGCGTGCTGATGTACGCCAACCGCGGCAGCGGAAAACGCTCCTCCTACTACAGCGACTACACCTTCGGCTGCTGGACGGCCGCGCCTGAGGACGGAGGGGAGCTGCTTCCGGTCGGCAAGGCCTATTTCGGCTTCACCGACGAGGAGCTGCTTTGGCTCGATCGGTTCGTCCGCAACAACACGGTCGAGCGCTTCGGCCCGGTCCGCGAGGTGGCGAAGACGCTGGTGCTCGAGGTCGCCTTCGATTCGATCCACGAATCGAAGCGCCACAAATCCGGCCTCGCGATGCGTTTTCCCCGCATCTCCCGAATTCGCACCGACAAGCCCGCCGAAGAAGCGGACCGGATCGATACGCTTCGGCGGATGATCAGCTGAGCCGGTGCGGCACCGCTCCAGCTGTCCGGCGCCGAGGCGCAGTTCGGCTGAGCGCCGGCCCTACTGGATCGGCTGCAGGTTGACTGCCGCGGTCTTGCCGCGCCGGTCGACCTCGAGCTCGAACTCCACCCGGTCGCCCTCGTTGAGCGAGGGCAGCCCGGCGCGCTCGACCGCCGAAATGTGGACGAAGGCGTCGGGCTGGCCGTCGTCGCGGCTGATGAAGCCGAAGCCCTTCATGGCGTTGAAGAACTTGACGGTCCCCGTCGCTTTCTCGCCGGTCAACTGGCGCTGCGGCCCGCGGCCGGGCGCGGCGGCTCCGCCCCCGGCGCCGCGTTCGGTGACTGGGAGCGGCTCGCCCTCGATCCTGAGGTTCGTCGCCGAAATGCGCCCGCCGCGGTCGACGAGGGTGAACTCGAGCGGCTGGCCTTCGGCGAGGCCGGTGAGCCCTGCCTGCTCGACGGCCGAGATGTGCACGAACACGTCCTCGCCGCCGTCGTCGGGGGCGATGAAGCCGTAGCCCTTCTCCTCGCTGTACCAGCGCACGACGCCCGTGCGACGTTCGGCGGTCGGGATGGGGATCTCGGCGGTGCGCCACTGCAGCTGCGGATCCTCGGACACGCGG
>JALYHK010000149.1 GCA_030776605.1 Pseudomonadota bacterium | reverse complement strand
CCTCTGGTGTGACGAAGCCGCCGCGCTTCGCCCGCTTCGCCGCGATCGACTGGTCCGGTGCGAAAGGCAGGCGCCATAAGGGGATCGCCGTCGCCCTCTGCGAAGCGGGCGGCGGCGCTCCCGTGCTGGTCGAGCCGGGGCGGGCATGGCCGCGCAGCGAGGTGCTGGAATGGGTGCTCGCCGCCGCGGCCGAAGCGCCGACCCTGTTGGGCTTCGACTTCAGCTACGCGCCGCCGATCGCCGACCGCGGCGCCTATCTTCCCGGCGAGCCGGACGTGCCGACCGACGCGAAAGCCTTCTGGGCCTATGTCGATGCGGTCTGTGCCGACGAGGATCTCGGCGCGGCCAGCTTCCTCGAGGCTCGGCACCGGCGCCACTTCTATTTCGGCGCGGCCGACGGGACGAAGCGCGACTTCCTCCACCACCGCGTCTGCGAGCACGCCTTCAACGCGATCGGCGGCGGCAAGGCCTCGACACTCTACGACGCGATCGGCGCCGCCCAGGTGGCCAAGGCGAGCTATGCCGGCATGCGGCTGCTCAACCGGCTGAGCGGCAAGCTGCCGGTCTGGCCGTTCGACCCTTTGCCGGAGGAGGGGAGCGCGGTGGTCGAGATCTATACCCGCGTCTTCATCCTGATGGCGGGGCTGAGCGGGCGGAAGGTCCGCAGCCGCGGCGACCTCGACCACGCGCTCGCCGCGCTCGGCAGCGGCCCCGCCCGCCTCGCCTACGAACCGACCGACCACCAGACGGACGTGCTGATCGCCGCCGCGGGCCTGCGTGCGATCGCCCGCGACCGACGCTATTGGACGCCGGCCGCGCTTACGCCGGAAATCGCCCGCACCGAGGGCTGGACGTTCGGCGTGCTATGACGCATTTCAGGCGTCCGCCGGGTTAGCTCAGCTGGTAGAGCAACCGCCTTGTAAGCGGTAGGTCGTCGGTTCGAGTCCGACACCCGGCACCACTCCGTTTCAGGTGCCCGCTTCAAGCTCACGGAGGCTTCGGCCGCGGGTCTCGCGGCCTGCCCAGGCGAGCAGCGCCGCCGAAAGGCCCATCGGCGCCAGGAGGGCGAGCGCCGCACCCGCGAGCGTCGGGATCAGCGAGACGATCGCGAACAGCTGCACCGCGACGCCGCCGACCTTGCTGCTGCCGGCGATCAGCCCCGTGGCGCGGCCGCGCACGCCGAGCGGGTAGTTCTCGGCCGCGTAAGGCAGCAGCACCGCGATCATTCCGTTGGTGCCGACGATCAGCGTCGCGATCACCGCCACCATGACCAGCGGAGAGGCGTAGGTGGTGTCGAGGAGGAGAGCGCCCGCGAGCCCGGCGAAGGTGAGCAGGACGGTGCCGACCAAAGTCCACTTGCTGCTCCAGCGGCTGTAGAGCCAGGCCGCGGCCATGATCGTCGGCAGCGCGACGAGCGCCGAGCGGGCGATGATGCCGCTTGCCAGCTCGGCGCTATAGCCCCTCGCCTGCAGTTCCGAGGGAAGCCAGAGCAGCAGCCCGAAATTGACGAAGCTCCAGGACAGAGCGGCGGTGGTGAGCGCGAAGGTGAGCTTGCCGTGGCGCTGCACCGCCATTTCCGCATCCGGCGGCGGCGGCGGCTCGGCCCGGCGGACGATGCCGAACTTGCGGGCCATCTCGCGCAGCTCCTCGGTCCGGCCCTGCTCCGCCAGGAAGCGCGGCGATTCGGGAATCCAGCGGGCGAGGGCAAGCAGCAGCAGACCCGTCGGGAAGCCCTGCAGCCACAGGCTGCGCCAACCGAAATCGTCCTCGAACAGGCTCGCCGCCGCGCTCGCCGCGAGATAGCCGCCGACGAGGCCGGTCCCGCCGACCAGGACGAGCACCCACGAGCGGCTTCGCGGCGGCATCACCTCGGCCAGCAGGGTATAGACGACCGGCAGCATGCCGCCTGCCGACGCGCCCATCAGGAAGCACATGACGAGGTTCCACCGGAACTCGGGCATCGCCCCGCAGATGGAAGTCGCGACGAACAGGATGGTCGAGAGCAGGATCGAAACACGCCGGCCGTAGACGTCCGCGAGCGCACCCCACAGAAACGAGCCGACGGTGGTGCCGAACAGGGCGACCAGCGGCAGCAAGGCCGCCGTCTCGCGCGCGATGCCATATTCTCGCGCCATGCCGGGGAGCACGAAGCCGAGCGTCGCTGGCTTCATCGTGTCGATCACCAGCCCGAGGATGAGGACGGCAAGCACCCCGAAGTGAGCGCGGCCGAGCGGCGTCGTGTCCGGCGCCTCGTAGAGCGTGCCGGCATGCGCGGAATGGCGGCTGCGGTGCCTGGGCAGGGCGCCGAACACCGCGGCGGGAACCCCGAGGAGGATCAGCGCCATGCCGACCGCCATGCCCGGCCCGATCTCCATCTGCGACATGTGATGGCCCATGTCGACGCTGCGGACGTACATCGGCAGGTGGAACGCCACGCCCGCAGCGATGGCGGCGCAGCCGCCCCAGAAGATCGGTGCGCGCTCCCCGACGATCGACCCCCGCACGGCCATCAGGCTTCGAAGAGCGCGCGGGCGCGGCACAGCCCGTCGAGGCCGCGGGAGAGGGTTTCGGGCTGCTTGGCGAAGCAGAGGCGCACAACATTTGTGACCGGATCCTCGGCGTAGAAAGCCGAGACGGGCACTGCGGCGACGCCCGCCTCGCGAACCGCGCGCTCGCAGAAGGCGACGTCGTCCGCGGCGATCCCCGAGCCGGCGAGGTCGAGGCAGATGAAATAGGTTCCCTCCGCGGGCAGTGCCGCCAGTCCCGCCTCGGCGAGGGCGGCGGCGAAGCGGTCGCGGGCGCCGGCGAATCCGTCGCGCATCCCTTCGTAATAGCAGTCGTCCTTGCCGAGCCCGTAGGCGACGGCGGCCTGAAGGTTGGGCGGCGTCGCAAAGGTGATGAACTGGTGGGCGGCGGCGAAGGCCGCGGCGAGTCGCGGCGGCGCCACCGCCCAACCCACCTTCCATCCGGTCACCGAGAAGATCTTTCCCGCCGAGCCGATCTTCACCGTCCGCTCGGGCATTCCGGGCAGGCTCGGCAGCGGGACATGGCGGCGGCCGTCGAAGACGAGATGTTCCCACACTTCGTCGGAAATCACGGTCGCGTCGCAGCGCCTGCAGAAGTCGGCGAGCAGCGCCAGCTCCTCCTCATCGAAGACGCGCGAGGTCGGATTGTGCGGGTTGTTGAACAGGACGAGCCTGGTGCGGCTCCCGAACGCCTGCGCGAGCGCCTCCTCGGTCAGCCGCCATTCGGGCGGCTTGAGGCTGACGAGCCGCGCGACGCCGCCGGCGCGGCGGACCATCGGCAAATAGGCGTCGTAAAGCGGCTGGAACAGCACCACCTCGTCCCCGGGCGTCACCAGCGCCATCAGCGCCGCGGCGAGCGCCTCGGTCGCGCCGGAGGTGACCACGACCTGGTCCGGCGGATAGTCGAGCCCTTGGTGCCGGCGATAGTGCTCGGCGATGGCCTCGCGCAGCGCGGGCAGGCCGCGCATCGGCGGATACTGGTTGGACCCGGTGCGCAGCGCCTCGGCGGCGCGGTCGAGCACGTCGTCGGGCCAGCCGAAATCGGGAAAGCCCTGGCCGAGGTTCACCGCGCCGTGCCGCCGCGCCAGCGCCGACATGTGCTCGAAGATGCTGGTCTGCTGCCCCGCGAAGATCGGATTCATTGCGCCCCCCTAGCAGCACGGCTCGCGCTTGCGAAACAGCTTTGGTATGAAGCGCTTGTGCCGCGTCCCCTCGCCCTGATCGCCGCTCTGGCGGCGCTGCTCCCCGCCTGCGCCACCGCCTCCGACGGAACCCGCGCCGCCGAGCGCGAGCGGATGGTGAGAGCGGTTTCCAACCTCGTGGCGACGTCGGGCGCGCGCGAGGGAACCGAGCTCAGCCCGTCCGTGCTCAACGCGCTGCGCCGCGTGCCGCGCCACCTGTTCGTGCCGGAGGAGATCCGCGCGGACGCCTATCGCGACCAGCCGCTGCCGATCGGCCACGGCGCCACCATTTCCGCGCCCTCGATCGTCGCTTTGATGACCGAGCTGCTCGAATTGCGGGAGGGGCACAGAGTGCTGGAGGTCGGCACCGGCTCGGGATATCAGGCAGCGGTGCTGGCCGAGCTCGGGGCGGAGGTTTTCTCCATCGAGATCGTCGAGCCGCTGGCGGCGAGCGCATCGGCGCGCCTCGCCGATCTCGGCTATGAGAGCGTCACGGTGCGTGCGGGGGACGGCTATGCCGGCTGGCCCGAGGAGGCGCCGTTCGACCGGATCATCGTGACGGCCGCCGCGCCGCACCTGCCGCAGCCGCTGGTGGACCAGCTCCGCCCCGGCGGGCGGATGGTGATCCCGGTCGCACGAGGGGACGGGGAGCAGCTGATGCTGATCGAGAAGGACCGCTCCGGGCGCGTGCGCAGCCGGGAAATCCTGCCGGTCCGCTTCGTACCGCTCGTTCGCGGTCAGTGAAAAGGCCCCGGGGCGCATAAACCCCGGGGC
>JALYHK010000148.1:4127-4506 GCA_030776605.1 Pseudomonadota bacterium | reverse complement strand
CCTTGGGGGGCAGCGGCTCGACCATCGCCTCCTCGCCGCTGTCGAGCGCCGCCAGCCCGCGCCGGCCCGGCACCAGGATCTTCGCCAGCCGCCCGGCCGCCACCGCACCGGCGCGGAGCCGCCCGGGCAGCTCGAGCGCGGCCTCCACGATGACGCCGCCTTCGACCAGGATCGCGCGATCCTCGCCGATCCCGGGCTCGAACAGCCACTCAGCCAAAGGGAAACCCGGCGGCGCGGAGCAGCGCCCGCGTCTCGTAGAGCGGCAGCCCGACGACGCCCGAATGGCTGCCCGCGATCATCCGCACCAGCGCCTCGGCGCGGCCCTGGATGGCGTAGCCGCCCGCCTTGCCCTGCCATTATCCTCTGGCGAGATAGGAGT
>JALYHK010000148.1:0-4117 GCA_030776605.1 Pseudomonadota bacterium | reverse complement strand
CGCGGACCGGCAGGCCAATCACGTTGCTCAGGCTTCCGTCCACGCGGGCGACGAAGATGTCGCCGAGGCCCTGGATCGCATAGCCGCCCGCCTTGCCGCGCCATTCGCCGCTGGCGAGATAGGCGTCGAGCTCGTCCGGCGCCAAGCGCTTGAAGGCGACGACGGTGGTCGAGAGGCGGTGCCGCGCCAGCCCCGAAGCGTCGATCAGCGTCACGGCCGAATGGACGCGGTGGCGGCGCCCCGAGAGCAAGCTCAGCGCCGACCGCGCCTCCTTCTCGCTCTGCGCCTTGGGGAGGATCCGCCGGCCGGCGGCGACCACCGTATCGGCGGCGAGCACCAGCGCGCCCGGCTCGCGCACGGCCTCGGCCTTCTCGGCGGCCATCCGGCAGGCGTAGCGATGCGGAAGCTCGCCCCGGCGCGGCGTCTCGTCGATCTCGGCCGGCAGGACCGCGTCGGGGACCACGCCGATGCGCCCCAGGAGCGCGAGCCGTCGCGGGCTGGCTGAGGCGAGGACGAGCCGCATCGCGCTGCGGCCGGCCCTATTTGAAACGGTAGGTGATCCGACCCTTGGTGAGGTCGTAGGGGGTCAGCTCGACCAGGACTTCGTCGCCGACCAGGACGCGGATGCGGTTCTTGCGCATCTTGCCGGCGGTGTGCCCGAGGATCTCGTGATCGTTCTCGAGCCGGACACGGAACATCGCGTTGGGGAGCAGCTCGACGACCTGTCCGCGCATCTCGAGAAGTTCTTCCTTGGCCATCGATCCTCTTGGCGGTGCTGAAAAATCGCGCCGCCATAACCGCTGGAGGGGGAAAAGGGAAGGCGGGCGCTCAGGGCCGGGTCGCCGCCATCGCGGGCCGCGCGCGCACCCGTTCGGCGAAGGCGGCGAGGCGGGGGCGGCCGGCGAGCGGATCGGCGACCAGGGCGCGGAAGATCAGCCAGTCGATCGCGCAGGCGAGCGCGAGCTGCCCCGCGTTCAGCCCGCCTTCGAGCCAGGCCGGATCGCCCTCGATCAGGTCGAGCGTGCGCGCGATCTTCGCCTCGTGGGCGGCGACCTGGTCGCGGTCCCGCCGCTCCTCCTGCTTGAGCTGCTCGACGCGCAGCACCACCCCCGCGTCCATGCAGCCGTCGGCGAGCGACTCCAGGGTGAGCACCGGCCAACGCGCATCGCCTGCCGGGATCAGCCGCCCGCCGGCGAGCGCATCGAGATAGGCGACGATCACCGGCGAATCGACGACGAACCGCCCCTCGTCGGTAACGAGCGTCGGCACCTTGCCGAGCGGATTGACCGCATCGAGCTCGGGCTTGGGGACCGTCGGCATCCGCGCCGGCAGCTCGACTATCTCGCAGCGCCGCTCGAGCCCCAGCTCGTGGACCGCCGCCCAGGCCTTGCGCGCATAGGGGCTCGGCTTGGTGACGAAGAGGCGCATTCTCCTCGCCTCGGCCGATCAGCCCGCGCCGCCGCCCGCCGCCAGCGCCGCGAGCAGCAGCAAGGCGACGATGTTGGTGATCTTGATCATCGGGTTGATCGCGGGGCCGGCGGTGTCCTTGTAGGGATCGCCCACCGTGTCGCCGGTCACCGCCGCCTTGTGGGCCTCCGAGCCCTTGCCGCCGTAATTGCCGTCCTCGATATATTTCTTGGCATTGTCCCAGGCGCCGCCGCCCGAGGTCATCGAGATGGCGACGAACAGTCCCGAGACGATGACGCCGATCAGCAGCGCGCCGAGCGCCGCGAAGGCATGCTCCGGCCCGGCGACGAGGCGGACGGTGAAATAGACAACCACCGGCGCAAACACCGGCAGCAGAGAGGGGACGATCATCTCCTTGATGGCGGCGCGGGTGACGAGATCGACAGTGCGCGCGTAATCGGGGCGGCTGGTCCCCGCCATGATCCCCGGATTGTCGCGGAACTGGCCGCGGACCTCCTCGACCACCGCGCCTCCCGCGCGGCCCACCGCGGTCATGCCGAGGGCGCCGAACAGATAGGGCAGCAGCGCCCCGATCAGCAGGCCGACGATGACGTAGGGGTTGGCGAGGGTGAAGTCGATGTCGCCATAAGCGACGCCGAGCTCGTCGGCGAACAGCCGGAGGTCGGTGGTGTAGGCGCTGAACAGCACAAGCGCGGCAAGCCCCGCTGAGCCGATCGCATAGCCCTTCGTCACCGCCTTGGTGGTGTTGCCGACCGCATCGAGGGCGTCGGTGCGCACGCGCACGCTGTCCTCGAGCCCCGCCATTTCGGCGATACCGCCGGCATTGTCCGTGACCGGGCCGTAGGCGTCGAGCGCGACCACCATCCCGGCGAGGGCGAGCATCGAGGTGGCCGCGAAGGCGATGCCGATCAGCCCGGCGAGCTGATAGGCGACGATGATTCCGACGCAGATCACCAGCGTCGGCAGCGCCGTCGATTCGAGGCTGATCGCGAGGCCCTGGATGACGTTGGTGCCGTGGCCGGTCTGGGAGGCGCGGGCGATCGTCTTCACCGGGCGATAGTTGGTGCCCGTATAATATTCGGTGATCCAGACGATCAGGCCGGTGACGCCGAGGCCGACGAGCATCGACCAGAACAGGTCCCAGCCGGTGAATCCGCCCTGCACCTCCTCGGTCGCGACCGAGGGATCGACATCGAAGCCGATCGCCGCCCGCGGGCCGCCGATGATCGCGTTCATGTCTCCGAGCGTCTGGTGGGTGACGTACCAGAGCGCAGGGACGGAAAGCAGAGCGGTGATCCAGAAGCCCTTGTAGAGCGCCCCCATGATCGATTGCTTGCGGCCCAGGCGGACGAAATAGGTGCCGACGATCGAGGTGAGGATGCAGACGCCGCCGATGATCAAAGGCAGGCTCATCAGCGGCAGCAGCGCGGCGCCCGCCCCGGCGCCGACGAGCAGCGCGATCAGCACCATGGTGGCGCCGACGGTGACGACATAGGTCTCGAACAGGTCGGCGGCCATGCCGGCGCAGTCGCCGACATTGTCGCCGACATTGTCGGCGATCACGGCCGGGTTGCGGGGGTCGTCCTCGGGGATGCCGGCCTCCACCTTTCCGACCAGGTCGGCGCCGACGTCGGCCGCCTTGGTGAAGATGCCGCCGCCGAGACGCGCGAAGATCGAGATCAGGGAAGCGCCAAAGGCCAAAGCGACGAGCGCGTCGATCACCTCGCGGTCGTTCGGCGCGTGACCGGCGATGCCGACGAGATAGTAGAAGAAGGCCGAGATGGCGAGCAGAGCGAGCCCGGCGACCAGCATGCCGGTGATCGCGCCGGCGCGGAAGGCGACGGTGAGTCCGCCCTGAAGGCTGCTGCGCGCCGCCTCGGCGGTGCGCACGTTGGCGCGCACCGAGATGTTCATGCCGATATAGCCCGCGGCGCCGGACAACAGCGCACCGACGACGAAGCCGATCGCGGCAAGCGCACCGAGGAAGAAAAAGACGATGGCGGCGACCACGACGCCGACGATGGCGATGGTCGTGTACTGGCGGCCGAGATAGGCCTGCGCGCCCTCCTGGATGGCGTCGGCGACAGCGATCATCCGCTCGTTGCCGGCCGAGGCTTTCAGCACCTGCAAGCTGGTGACGACGCCGTAGACGACGGCCGCGAGGCCGCAGGCAATGGCGATGAGCACGACGGTCATGGAAGTTCCTTCCCCTGAAATTGATGAGGATGCCGCCGGATTACCCTTCCGACGGCAGCCTTGAGCCGGGCAGGGCGAGACGCCCCGGCGCGGACGCGCCCGGATGTGCGGCGCCTCTTAGGCACCCCGAGCGAAGGATTCAACAGCCGAGGGCGGGCTGCGGCTCAGCCGTGCTCCCAGCCGAGCTTCTCCGGAAGCGGCACTTGCTCGCCGCGGTCGCTGAGGTGCAGGGCGGCCCCTTCCTCCACCGCGCCGATGCGGGTCAGCGGCAGGCCGAGCGATTCGGAAAGGGCGAGGATCTCCCGCCCCCGACCGGCCGGCGCGGCGAACAGCAGCTCGTAGTCGTCCCCTGCCGTCGCGGCGGCAAGCCGCGCTTCCCGGCCGTCCCCGAGGCAGGCGAGGAAAGCCTCCGACAGCGGCACCAGCCTGAGGTCGATGGCGAGCGCGGCGCCGCTTGCCGCGGCCATCCGCCGCGCGTCGATCAGCAGACCGT
>JALYHK010000147.1 GCA_030776605.1 Pseudomonadota bacterium | reverse complement strand
ACATGAAGGAGAAGGTCGATCCCTATCTCCGGCCGCTCTACGACGCCCTCTACGACATGCTGCCGACCGAGCAAGTCGAGCGGCGGATCGCGTCCGGCGAGATCGAGATCGCGCCGATCGCCTTCATGCGCGGCCGCACTCTCTCCGACGCGTTCATCATCCTCGACGAGGCGCAGAATACGACGCCGCAGCAGATGAAGATGTTCCTCACCCGCTTCGGCATGAGGAGCCGGATGGTGGTCTGCGGCGATCCGCTCCAGGTGGACCTGCCCAATCCGGGCATGTCGGGCCTCGCCGACGCCGTCTCGAAGCTCGAGGGGATCGAGCGGATCGCCACCGTCCGCTTCGGACCCCGGGACGTCGTCCGCCACCCGCTGGTTGGCCGGATCGTGGAAGCTTATGAAGGGCCGGGCGCATGATCCGCGTCGAATCGGACCTTTCCGGAGAATGGGACAGTCGCGCCGGCTGGCCGGCGCTCGCGGAAGAGGCGGTGCGGGCGGCGGTGGGCGCCAGCTGCCACGCCGCGCTGGCGGAAAGCGGCATCTGCGTCGAGGTCTCGGTCAGGTTCACCACCGACGAGGAGGTGAAGGCGCTGAACGCCGCCTATCGCAGCACGGACGCGCCGACCAACGTCCTCTCCTTCTCGATGATCGAGCCCGGACTGATCGAGGCGATCGCGGCGGCCGACGGCGGCGAGGTGCTGCTCGGCGATATCGTCCTCGCCCACGGTGTCTGCGTCGCGGAGGCGCGGGACAAGGACGTGCCGATGCGAACCCACGCCGCGCACCTCCTCGTCCATGGCGCGCTCCACCTGCTCGGCTACGATCATGAGGCCGGCGAGGCGGAGGCCGAGGAGATGGAGGAGGTCGAGCGGCACGCGCTCGCCGCCATCGGCATCGCGGATCCCTATCATGTGACAGAGGTGCAATCCTAAAGCGATGGACGAGGATTCGAGTAGCGGCGCCCGATCGAACGGGCGCAGTTTCTGGAAAGGGCTTCGCGCTTTGCTGTTCGGCGACGAGGGCGAGGCGACCCTGCGCGACCAGATCGAGGAGGCGATCGAAAGCCACGAGGGGGAAGTGCCCGCCGTGGGCGATCTCAGCCACGTCGAGCGGCAGATGCTGAGGAACCTGCTGCATTTCGGCGAGCTCGAAGTCGGCGACCTGGCCGTGCCGCGCGGAGACATTATCGCGGTGCCGAGCACCATATCTTTCGATGCGCTGGTCGCCGCCTTCGCGGAGGCGGGCCACAGCCGGCTGCCGGTCTACGAAAGCAGCCTCGACCGGGTGGTCGGCATGTTCCACATGAAGGACGTCTTCGCGCTCCAGGTCGGCGGCGGTGAGCCGCCGGCGGACCTTTCCGGGCTGATGCGCACGCCGCTCTACGTCCCGGAATCGATGGGCGCGCTCGACCTGCTCGCCCGCATGCGCGCCGAGCGCGTCCACCTCGCGATCGTCGTCGACGAGTTCGGCGGCACCGAGGGGCTGGTGACGATCGAGGATGTGGTCGAGGAGATCGTCGGTGACATCGAGGACGAGCACGACGAGGAGCCGACCGGGATGCTCGTCCCGCTCGAGGACGGGCTCTGGGAGGCGGACGCGCGGGTCGAGCTGGAGGAGGTCGCCGAGACCATCGACGCGCGGCTCGGAGTGGTCGAGGAGGATGTCGACACGCTGGGCGGCCTCGCCCTGGTGCTCGCCGGCCACGTCCCCCAGCAGGGCGAGGTCGTCGAGCACCCATCCGGCTGGAAGCTCGAAGTCACCGACGGCGACACCAGGCGCGTCAACCGCCTCCGCCTCCATGCCCCGGAAGAGACGGCGCTCGCGAAATAGCGATGGAGTTCGAGCATATCCGCCTGGAGCAGAGCGCGGCCGCCGTCGCCACCATCACGCTGGCGCGGCCGGAGCGGCTCAACGCGATGAGCGCGCAGACGGTGGACGAGCTGCGGGCGGCGGTCGGCGAGGTGGCAGCCTCGGAGGCGCGGTGCCTGCTGCTTGCCGGCGAGGGGCGCGGCTTTTCGAGCGGCGCGGACCTTGCGTCAGGCGGCGGGCTTCCCGAAGACGCCGGCGAGGCGCTGGAGCGCCATTTCAACCCGATGGTCGAGGCTTTGTTCGCGCTCGACATCCCGGTGGTGGCGGCGGTCCAGGGGCCATGCGCCGGGGCCGGCTGCTCGCTCGCGCTTTCCGCCGACCTCGTGATCGCCGCCCGCTCGGCCTACTTCCTCCAGGCTTTCGTCAATATCGGCCTTATTCCCGACGCCGGCGCGACCTGGCTGCTGCCGCGCCTCGCCGGCCGCGCACGGGCCATCGAGATGATGATGCTGGGCGAGCGGATCGAGGCCGAGAAGGCGCTTGCCTGGGGACTCGTCTCGCAGGTGGTGGAGGACGAGCATCTCGGCTCCGAGGCGGCCGCGCTGGCGGCCCGGCTGGCGCGCGGGCCGACGGTGGCGCTCGGCCTGATCCGCAAGCTCGCGCGCAATTCAGAGCAGCTGTCGCTGAGCGAAGCCCTGGCCGCCGAGCGGGCGGCGCAGCGCGAGGCAGGCCGGACCGAGGACTTCAAGGCGGCGGTGGCGGCCTTCCTCGGAAAGCGCCAGCCGCGCTTCGACGGCCGCTAGGGCGAGCTCTTGCGCGTCGAGCCGCGCTTCGGCGTGGCGTCGCCCATCTTGCTGCCGTGGACAGCCTCGCCGCTGACGCCCTTGGCGCGCTCCGCATCGCGCAGCGTCGGATTGCGGTTGTTGTTCTTGCCGCCGGTGTCGCCACTGTTCTCGCGCATCTTCGTCTCCTTTCGAGACCAACGCCCTCCATGCCCCATCCGTTGCGCGAGCGCGGCCGTGAGGACTCCCGCGAGGGCGAATCGACCGGCGCGCTCCGCCTCTCTGCGCCGCCGCCGCGCACGCGGCAGCTCTCGCGGAGGTACGGTCGGGGCGACTTATCCACAGAAAAAGTTCGGGTGCGGGGTCGTTGCGCGGTCGAAAAAACCCGCCGTTCCGCAGAGCTTGTCGACGCCACGCTGTTGCCGCGATGCGACACTTTGCGCCCGCGTCGGGGCCGAGGGCGATTTCACCATTGCGGCGCGATTCGAACTCTGATTCAATTCTGAACGGGGAGCGGGGATGTGGTTAAGCGGTTCGTAACCGTTTCGAGCGCATGATCTCCGCCGGGGCAGAAGGAGTGGGATCATGGGTACGCAGACGAGGCCCGCCGACGGCGCGCTGACACTGCTCGAAATGAAGGAGTTCGGCAGCTTCCCGAAGGGAACGCAGCGCTACATCCGCCGCTCGCTCGACGTCGGCCTCGGCCGGCGCGACGCCATCAAACGCTGGTCGCGCGACGTCGGCGAGGCCGCGAGCATCCGGGCCCAGGAGCGGGTCTACCGCCGCCTCGACCACATCCGCACCCACGTCCCGGACGACAGCGGCCTCGACGAGATGGAGCCGCTGATGGCGCCGCTCGTGACGATGACCGCCTTCGACCTGGGCCAGGATAAGCTCGCCGACTTCGCTTCCTACCGCTTCCTCTACGAGCGGCTGATCGGCGCCGCGGTCCGGCCGTGGCTCCCCTCGGCCTTCTGCGCCGCCGCCGCGCTCCCGCACCTCCACCCCGACAAGCGCCGCGCGCTGCTCCAGTCGATCAGCGAGGCCGCCGCGACCGCACCGGGCTGGTCGAACCGCGAGCCGGTCTTCTTCCCCGAGTGGGTGGACAAGGTCGACGTCACCGTCGTCGGCTGACGGCGCAACAACAGATCACCAGAGACGGCGGGCCTCCGGGTCCGCCGTTTTCGTCAGAGCCGCGCAAGCAGGTCGCGGGCGAACTGAGCGAGGCTGTCGTCGCGCGCTCCCATGACCAGGATGCGGTCGCCGGGGCGGGCAAGCGCGGCGAGGCGCTCGGCGCTGGCCTCGCGGCCGGCGATATGCTCGGCCTTGCGCCCGGCGGCCCGCACGCCTTCGGCGATGTCGCCGCTGCCGACGCTGCGGTCGGTGGTGCCGCCGTAATAGACCGGATCGGACAGGATCAGCACGTCCTCCTCCCGGAGATGCTCGGCAAAGCAGCCGATCAGCTCACGCCGCATCGTCCTCAGCGGCCCGTAGCCGTGCGGCTGAAAGCAGGCGAGGACGCGGCCGGGAAAGGCGTGGAGCGTCGCCAGCGTCGCGGCGATCTTGTCGGGGTTGTGGGCGAAGTCGTCGATCACCGTGACGCCCCGGGCCTCGCCCCTGATCTCCATCCGGCGGCGCACCGAGCGGAACGTCCGCAGCCCCTCACGGATCCCGTCCCACGACGCACCGACGGCGTAGGCCCCCGCGATGGCGGCCAGGCAGTTCCGGACATTGAAGGCGCCGGAGAGCGCGGTCTCCACATCCCCCAGGCACTCGCTATCGTGATGCACGTTGAAGATCGTGCCGGACGGGCCGTACTCGATGCCGTCCGCACGCCACCGCGGATGCTCTGCCGCCTCCGCGGCGATGCCGAAGGACTCCACAGGCGCGGGGCTCTTCGCGGCCATTCCCCGCAGCGCGTCGCT
>JALYHK010000146.1 GCA_030776605.1 Pseudomonadota bacterium | reverse complement strand
CGTCTGAGCCTGCCGCTCTAATCTATCTCCAGCCGAAGGATGTGAGCGAGGTCGGCGGCGGTCTGGAAATGCCAGCGCCCGCCGCGCTCGACCAGCTCGACGCCGCGCCCGGCGTAATGCGCCTGGAGCTCGGCCAGCGCGGCGGCGACGTCGACGCCTTCGCCGACGTAATCGGTGATCTCGACCGCGCTCAGCGGCTCCTCGGCCGCGAACAAAGTCGCCTCGACGGCGCGCAGATGATCGGCAACGCCGCTCACCGCCCCCCCGCGAAAAAGAGGGACAGTCCCCATTTTCCGAAAAGAGGGACCGCCCCCATTTTCATGCCGCGCGCACGTAGAGCGGCTCGAACGGCGCCTGCTGGTCGAGCTCGAGCCGGCCCTGGCGCGCCAGCTCGAGCGCGGCGACGAAGCTCGAGGCGAGGGCGGAGCGGCGGTACTCGGGATCGGCGGTGGCGGGAAGGAAGGCGTCGAGCGTGGTCCAGTCGAGCTGCATTCCGATCATCCCCTCGACACGGTGCAGCGCCTCCTCGAGCGTCATTACCGGCCGCCGCGCGACGATGTGGATCGCGGGCTCGTTCCGGGCGCGGACGTTGCCGTAAGCGGCGATGAGCTGATAGAGGTCGGCCTGCCAGGCGGCGCGGCGGACGACCTTCAGCCCTTCGGGCGCACCGCGCAGGAAGACATCGCGCCCGACGCGGTCGCGGGCGAGCAGGCGCGCACCGGCCTCGCGCATCGCGTGGAGCCGCTGGAGCCGGAGCTGGAGCCGCATCGCCAGCTCCTCCGGACTCGGATCGGCCTCGGCATCCTTGGGCAGCAGCAGGCAGGACTTGAGATAGGCGAGCCAGGCCGCCATGACGAGATAGTCGGCGGCGATCTCGAGCTTTAGCTTCTTCGCATCGGCGATGAAGGCGAGATATTGCTCGACAAGGGCGAGGATCGAGATTTTCGCGAGGTCGACCTTCTGCGCTCGGGCGAGGGTGAGGAGCAGGTCGAGCGGCCCCTCCCAGCCGTCCAGGTCGAGCGTCAGCCGGTCCGCCTCGCGCACCTGCGGCTGCTCTTCGAAGGAATCGTCCCACGCCACGGCCGGAGCTTAAGCGCAGGCACAGCCGATGCGAAGTGGGAAATCTCCCGATGGACGGCCGCGGGCGGCGCCCCTTAGGGTCGGCTTCATGATTGGCTTCGACCGCCGCCGCTTTCTCGCCTCCGCCGCCCTCGCCGCGGGTGGCCTCGCGCTTCCGGGCTGCGCAACAGTCGCGGCGCGGAACCCCACGCAGGTGGCACCGATCGGATGTCTCCCGCCGGTGCGGGTCGCGCGCGATCGGCTGATCCGCACCCTCGCCGGCCTGCGCCCCTATCGCGCCTCGGGCTTCGTCGTCCGCGCCGAGCAGCTCGGCGACAAGCGCCTCGTCCACAATTACGGCCACGGCGGCGCCGGGATCACGCTCAGCTGGGGAAGCTCAAAGCTCGCCACCGACCTCGGGCTCCCGGGCCACAGCGGCTCGGTCGCGGTGATCGGCGCCGGGGTGATGGGCCTGACGACGGCGCGACTGGTTCAGGAGGCCGGCTTTCCGCTCGTCGTCTATGCGGCCGCCTTGCCGCCGGAGACCACCTCGAATGTCGCGGGCGGGCAGTTCCACCCGTTCGGCCATTTCCGCGAGGGCGCAGTCACTGCGGAATGGCGTGAGCAGTTCCGCCGCGCGACGGACTATAGCTGGCGCCGCTTCCAGATCATGGTCGGCGAGGACTACGGGGTACGATGGCTCCCCACCTATGCCGAGACGGCGGGCGGGCCCGAGCCGGCTCTGCTCCCCACCTTCCCGCCGGTCAACCGCCTGCTCCCCCCCGCGGAGCATCCGTTCCCGGCGCCGCACGTCGTGCGCTACGACACCCTCTATGTCGAGACCGGGCGGTTCCTGCGCCAGATGATGCGCGACGTCGAAAGCGCCGGCGGCCGCTTCGCGGTGCGCAGCTTCGCATCGCCCGGCGAGCTCGCCACCCTGCCCGAGCGGCTCCTGTTCAACTGCACCGGCCTCGGCGCGCGGGCGCTGTTCGGCGATGAGGAGCTGCGCCCGGCGCGCGGGCAGCTGGCGGTGCTGCTCCCGCAGCCGGAGGTGCAATATGCCTTCACCGGGCGCGCCGGCTACATGTTCCCGCGGCCGGACGGCATCCTGCTCGGCGGCACCTTCGAGCTCGACCAATGGTCGGTCGAGCCCGAGCCGGCGGCGATCGCACGGATTCTGCGCAGGCACGCCGAGCTGTTCGGGGCGTTGCGCTGCACCGCTTGATTCCCCACCGCCGCGGTCCATCTAGCCCGCAAGGGAGCATCAGCGGATCGGCATGAACGACACTCTCACCCCCAAGGCGGTGGTCGCCGCGCTCGATGCGCATATCGTCGGCCAGAACGACGCCAAGCGCGCGGTCGCCGTCGCGTTGCGCAACCGCTGGCGCCGGCAGCGCCTCCCGGACGAGCTGCGCGATGAGGTCACGCCCAAGAACATCCTGATGATCGGCCCCACCGGCTGCGGCAAGACCGAGATTTCGCGGCGCCTCGCCAAGCTCGCCGACGCGCCGTTCGTCAAGGTCGAGGCGACCAAGTTCACCGAGATCGGCTACGTCGGCCGCGACGTCGAGCAGATCGCCCGCGACCTCGTCGAGGAAGCGGTGCGGCTCGAGCGCGACCGCCGCCGCGCTGCGGTCCGGGACGCTGCCGAGGACGCGGCGATGGAGCGGCTGCTCGACGCGCTCACCGGCAAGGGTTCCAGCGACGCGACCCGGATCAGCTTCCGCCAGCGCTTCCACGAGGGCCATCTCGACGCCTCGGAGGTGGAGGTCGAGCTGAACGAGGCGCCGACGACCCCGTTCGAGATCCCCGGCATGGGCGGCCAAGTCGGCATGATCAACTTGTCGGACATGATGGGCAAGGCGTTCGGCCAACAGCCGAGGAAGCGGCGGCGGCTCAAGGTGAAGGAGGCATGGGGCCGGCTGGTCGAGGAGGAGGCGGACAAGCGCCTCGACGAGGACGACGTCAACCGCACCGCGCTTGCGGACGCCGAGGCGAACGGCATCGTCTTCCTCGACGAGATCGACAAGATCGCGGTCTCCGACGTCCGCGGCGGGTCGGTGAGCCGCGAGGGCGTGCAGCGCGACCTGCTGCCGCTCATCGAGGGCACCACTGTGGCGACCAAATACGGGCCGATGAAGACCGACCATATCCTCTTCATCGCCAGCGGCGCCTTCCACGTCGCCAAGCCGTCGGACCTGCTCCCGGAACTCCAGGGGCGGCTCCCGATCCGCGTCGAGCTCAAGGCGCTCACCGAGGAGGATTTCGTCCGCATCCTCTCGGCGACCCAGGCGAGCCTCACCGAGCAGTACAGCGCGCTGATCGCCACCGAGGGGGTGGCGGTGCGCTTCACCGATGAAGGGGTGCGCGCCATCGCCCGCATCGCCGCCGAAGTGAATGCCCGCGTCGAGAACATCGGCGCCCGGCGGCTCCAGACGGTGATGGAGAAACTGCTCGAGGACGTCAGCTTCGACGCCGAGGAAAGGCGGGGCCAGGAGGTGCTGGTCGATACCGCCTTCGTGGAACGCCAGCTCGCCGAGGTCGCCCGCGACACCGACCTCAGCAAATATGTCCTCTAGCGGCCGGCGAGCTGGCTGGGGCGGCAGGATTCGAACCTGCGAATGCCGGTACCAAAAACCGGTGCCTTACCACTTGGCGACGCCCCAGCGGCGAGCGGCCTTATAGCCGCGCGGCTCGCGAGCGGAACCCCCCGCGCCCGGGCCGCGCGCCGGCCGCGCCGACTTAGGTCCATTCTGGCGCTTGATTCGCTGGAAGGGCGCCCGCCAATGGCGGATCATCCGGCTCCTGAGGGAATCGTGGGTGGCGAATGAACCTGCAACCGAAGCGTGATCGGCCGAAGCTGATGACCTTCGCGCCGATGGTCGACAGCGAATGCGCGCGGCTGCTGCTCGACCATCACGGGATCGCGTTCGACGAGCGCGATCACATGTTCGGCTGGGTCTCCGTCCTCACCCTCTTCCACGGCGGCTACGGACGCATTCCTCTCCTCTACGGCCGCCGCGTCTGCATCACCTCGCCGCGCAAGATCGCCGAGCACTACGACGCCGCCTTGCCCGAGGAGCGCAAGCTGATCCCGACCGAGGGCCCGCTCGCGCGCCAGGTCGAGGCCGACTGGGAGACGTTCAACGGCGGCATCGGCGCCCACACCGCCGTGTTCAACTACTACCATTTGCTCCCGGAGCGGGAGCTGATGACGCCGGTCTTCCAGGAGCCGGTCCCCCGGCTTGAGGCGAAGCTGACGCCGCCGCTCTATCCCGTGACAGCCTGGCTGTTCCGCACGCTGCTGCGCCTCTCGCCCGAGCGGGCCGGCGAGGCGCTCGATGCGATCCGCGCCATCTACGACGACACCGACAGGAGGGTCGCGGACGGGCGGATGTTCCTGTGCGGCGACCGCGTGACGCTCGGCGACATGGCGCTCGCCTCGGCATCGGCGGCGCTGCTGCTCCCGCCCCAGTAC
>JALYHK010000145.1 GCA_030776605.1 Pseudomonadota bacterium | reverse complement strand
AGGCCGCCCCGCGGCCACGCCGCCGCCCGAAGCCGCCCCGCCGCGCCAGGAGCGGCCGCCGGAGACCAGCCGCCCCGAGCGGATTGCGTAGGAGCGAGCGGTGGCCTCGGGCGAAGACAGGGTGGAGCTGGCGGAAGACCGGACCGATCTCGCCGAGGATCGCACGGTGCTCGCGAACGAGCGGACCTTTGCCGGCTGGATGCGCACCGGCCTCGCCGCCGTCGGCGTCGGCGTCGGCTTCAACGCTCTGTTCAACCGGCTCGAGCCGCCCTGGGTGCCCAAGGCCATCGCCACCGCGATCCTGGTGCTGGCGATCTTCATCTTCGTCGCGGCCGAGCGCCGCGCGTGCAAGGTCGCGGAGCGGATGAGCACCCATCAGGTGAAGACGGTGGGCGTGCCGAACCTGCGGCTGATAACCGGGGGGCTCGTGCTCGGCACGGTCGCGCTGATCGCGGCGATCTGGCTGCTCAGGATCAGCGCCGGGGGGTCCTGAGCCTCTGCGGCCGTCAGATCTCCGCGTCGGGCGGGCGATTCCTGTTGCGGCGGCGGTCGTAGAACTTCTTGGCCGCCCAGCCGCCGGCGACGGCGAAGCCGAGCGGGCCGAAGGCGCGGCGGGCGATCCAGGGCGCGGCGGCGCCGAGCAGCGCTCCGCGGATGCCGTTGTGCCGTCCGGCAATCCTCCGTCCGATGGCGGCGCCGATGAGATTGCGAATCATGAAGGTCTCCGACGATAAGGGTTGGGGTCGTAACGGCAGAGCGCCGCAGCGCATCCTTTGTTCCACTTCCGCCGCGGAGCGCCCGATGCCATGAGCCAGCAGCCGGTCAGTCACAGGATCTTCATCGAGCGGCTGGTGATCGCCATCGCCATCGTCGCCGTCGCATTGCTGCTCTGGGCGCTACGGAGCCTGCTGATCCTCGTCTTCGGCGCCGTGCTGGTGGCGGTGATCCTCAGCATCATCGCCCAGCCGATTCGCCGGCGCCTGGGCGTCCCGGAGGGCGTCGGGCTCGCCATCGCCGTGGCGATCGTCGCGGCGGTGATCGGCGTCGCCTTCTGGCTGTTCGGCGCGGAGACCGTTCAGCAGGCGAGCGCCCTCGAAGACGCGATTCCGCAGGCTTGGCAGGCGCTGCAGGCGCGGCTCGAGCCGCTCGGCCTTGCCGAGCCGCTACGCCAATGGGTGGCGGGGCTGGAGAGCGCCGGCGGCGGCGTCCTTTCGAACCTGGGGCGGCTGGCGATGACGATCGGCAACGGCATCGCCGACACCCTGCTGGTGATCGTCGGCGGCATCTATCTTGCCGCCCAGCCGGGCCTCTACCGCAGCGGCCTCGTCAAGCTGGTCCCGCCCGGCGGCAGGGAGCGGGTGACCCAGGCGCTCGAGGACAGCTGGAAGGCGCTGCGCCTGTGGCTGCTCGGCCGGCTCGTTTCGATGACCTTCATCGGCATCCTCACCGGCCTCGGGCTATGGCTGATCGGCATACCGGCGGCGCTGGCGCTCGCCGTCCTCGCCTTCCTCCTGGAGTTCGTGCCCTTCATAGGTCCGATCATCGCCTCGATCCCGGCGATCCTCCTCGCCATCGCGCTGAGCCCGATGGACGCGCTCTGGGTCGCCCTGCTCTATTTCGGAATCCAGCAGCTGGAAGGCAATCTGATCGAGCCGCTCGTCCAGCAGCGTGCGGTCGACCTGCCGCCGGCGCTGCTGCTCTTCTCGATCGTCGCGGGCGGCCTTTTGTTCGGCGTCGTCGGCGTCGTCTTCGCGGCACCGCTGCTGGTCGTGCTGTTCGTGATGGTGAAGCGGCTCTACGTCCGCGAGGCGCTGCACACGCCGACCGAGATTCCCGGCGAGACGAAAGAATAGGCCGCGGCGATGAGCGGCCTTGCCATCCGCCCCGTCGCCTCGCGCGCCGACCGCCGAGCGTTCGTCGACGTGGCTTATGCCCTCAATCGCTACGACGCGAACTGGGTGCCGCCGCTCAAGAGCGAAGTGCACGGCCTGATCACGCCGGGGAAAAACCCCTGGTTCGAGCATGCCGAGGCGCAGCTGTTCCTGGCCGAGCGGGACGGCCGGCCGGTGGGGCGGATCTCGGCGCAGGTCGACCGGCTGGTGCTCGAACATATGGGCGAAGGCACGGGCCAGTGGGGGATGTTCGAAGCGGCGGACGCGGAAGCGGCCGCAGCGCTGCTCGCCGCCGCCGAGGCATGGCTCCGCGCGCAGGGCATGACGCGCGCGCTCGGGCCATTCTCGCTGTCGATCTGGGACGAGCCGGGGCTGCTGGTCAAGGGGCACGACCACCCGCCGATGGTGATGATGGGCCACAACAAGGCGGTCTACGAGGCGTGGGCGGAGGCGGCGGGCTACCGCGGCGTCAAGGACCTGCTCACCTACGATCTCGGCGTCGACGCCCCCTTCCCGCCGTTGATCCAGCGCATCATCGCGGCCGGCGAGAAGAACGAGCGCATCCGCATCCGCCGGGTGGTCAAGAAAAGGTTCGCCGAGGAGGCGGCGCTGATCCTCTCGATCCTCAACGACGCCTGGTCGGAGAATTGGGGGTTCATCCCGCTCACCGACAGCGAGATCGCTTATGCCGGCAGCAAGCTGAAGCCGATCGTGCTCGAGGATCTGATCCTGATCGCCGAATATGATGGCGAGCCGGTCGCCTTCATGATGGCGCTGCCCGACGTCAACGAGTTCATCCGCGACCTCGGGGGGAGCCTGTTGCCGTTCGGCTGGGCGAAGCTGCTGTGGCGGCTGCACCGGATGCGGCCGGAAGGCGGCCGGGTGCCGCTGATGGGGGTGGTGAGGAAGCTCCACGCCAGCCGCCTCGCCAGCCAGCTCGCCTTCATGATGATCGAGCGGATCCGCCGTGCGGGCACGAGCCATTACGGCATCGGGCGCGCCGAGATCGGCTGGGTGCTCGACGACAACGAAGGGATGATCGCCATCGCCGAGGCGATCGGGAGCCGCAACAACCGGATCTACAGAATTTACGAAAAGGCGCTGTAGGAGGGCTTCCGCCACGCGTGCCCGCCGCTATCATCGCCGCCGAGAGAAGAGGGAGGCGCAGATGCGCAGGACGATCATCGCAGCGGCGGCCGCGCTCGCGGGACTGCTCTGTGCCGCCGGCGCGCCGACGGTGGAGGCCGGCGCCAGCGCCCAGGCAACCGCGCCGTCGCAGCGGGTGGACCGCGACTTTCTGCTCGGCCGCTGGACCGACACCGGCGACTGCACCGACACGGTCGAATTCCTGCGGGACGGCCGGTTCGTCACCAGCCAAGGCGGCGCGGGCGTCTGGACGCTCGACGGCGACCGCCTCACCTTCCAGGCTGAACGCACGGTCAGCGCGCGCGTCCAGGCCACGGACCGCAACACCATCGTGCTGATCCACGCCGACGGCTCCCGCGGCCGCTCGACGCGGTGCGGCGCCGCTCCCGCGTCGCGCCGAGTCGCGATACCTGCGCTGCCACAGACGATCCCCCAGGCGCTCGCGATCAGCCGGCCGATCGGCCGCCGCTTCCTGATCGGCCGCTGGACGGACGACGGCGACTGCTCGAACTTCATCGACTTCCTGAGCGACGGCCGTTTTCAGGTCCACGACGGCGAAGGACGCTGGACGCTCTCCGGGGAGCAGCTCGCGTTCATCGGCGAGCGTACGGTGCGGGCGCGGGCGCGCGGCGTCGGCAGCGACCGCATCATCCTCATCCACGAGGACGGGACGATCGGCCAATCGGTCCGCTGCTGAAGGCTTTTTTTCGCGGAATTGGGCGCTATGCTTGAGGCCGCAAAGATCGCTGAGGGGCTCATGATGATGAAATTGAAGCTGACCGCCGCCGCTGCCGCGCTCGTCGCGCTCTCCGCCTGCGACATGCTCGGCCTCAACCGCGAGACCAACAACACGGTCGCGACCAACAACGCGGCGGGCAACAATGCGACCGCCGAGACGAATGAGAGCGCAGGCGGCAAGGATCCGGCAGGCGAGACGGGCAACGCCACCCGCGCCGCCTTCACCGGCGAAGTCACCCGCGAGTTCCTGGTCGGCGAGTGGACCGACAACAACGACTGCTCGCAGACGATCGAGTTCCGCAGGGACGGCAGCTTCGTCGCCCCCGGCGGCGCCGGCGAAGGCCTGTGGGCGCTCGACGGGGACCGCCTCACCTTCCAGGGCGAGCGCACGATCAGCGCCCGCGTGCAGGCGCCGGACGAGAATACGATCACGCTGATCCACGAGGACGGCTCGCTCGGCCGCTCGACGCGCTGCTGAGCTTCGGCGCCGGCGGCTAAGGCCGGTCCTGCCTCACCGTCGACGAGGGTCCCCGCCGGCCGGGCGGGTTCCCTCGCCGATATCCGCCGACGCGCCGTCTCGCGCGATGGCCCCGGCGGCGGTGTTCACCCCGACGGTATCGACCGGGGCGGGACCCGCGGTGCCGGTGCCGCCGGCCGTGATTTCCGTCGCCGTGCCGTTCGCCTGCGAGCCGGATCCGCCGCCGTCGCCGCAGGCGGGCAGCGTGAGCGCCGCCGCGGCCATTGCAGCGGCCAAGCGCACTCTGCTCGCCGTCCCTCCTCCCTCACAGAC
>JALYHK010000144.1:3967-4576 GCA_030776605.1 Pseudomonadota bacterium | reverse complement strand
CCGCGCATCAGCCGGAAGCAGTCGCTGCAGTAGACCGGGCGCGCGCCGGTGGGACGGAACGGCACCTGGGTGTCCTTGCCACAGCGGGCGCAGACCGCGTCGAACATCTCGCGCGGGCCGCGGCTGTAGCCGCCCCCGCCCGAGGCGTAGCCACCGCCGTTGCCGTAGCCGCCTCCGCCTCCGCCGCCGCCTGCCCCGGCGCCGTCCACGCCCAGCGGGATCAACTATGACGATGCGGAATATCGCCGTTCCAATGCCGCGACCACCTCGGGAGCGATCTCGGCGTGGAATGCAGGCGGAACCGGGCGGGGCGTAAAGATCGCCGTCATCGACAGCGGAATCAATCCGAACCTGCCGGAATTCGCCGGGCGGATCGATCCTGCGAGCCGCGATGTGGCCAGCAACCGCGGCATCACCGACACCGAAGGCCACGGGACGGCCGTATCCGCCACGGCAGCGGCGGCGCGCAATGGATCGGGGCAGATGGGCGTCGCCTTCGATTCGACGATCATCTCGCTCAACACGGCGAATCCCAACAACTGCGATGGCGACAAGGGCTGCAAGCACAGCGACGCCGACATCGCCCGCGCGATCGACATCGCACGGGAG
>JALYHK010000144.1:0-3957 GCA_030776605.1 Pseudomonadota bacterium | reverse complement strand
CTTCCGCGCCGCCCAGGCTGGAATCGTCGTGGTCATGTCGGCGGGCAACGAGGGCAATCCCGACCCGTCCGGCTTCGCTCTCGATACAGCCAATCGGGCCGGAATGGGCCACGTCATCATCGCAGGCTCGCTGGGCCTGCCGATCGGCGGCGACCCGGCCAACGGCACCGACACCAGCCTGCTGTCCACCTTTTCCAACCGCGCCGGTTCGGGCGCCGCCCACTATCTCGCGGCGCTGGGCTACCGCGTCCGCACGATCGACCACAACGGGACGGGCTACCTCTACTCCGGCACTTCCTTCTCCGCACCCGTGATCAGCGGCGCGGTCGCGCTGCTCGCCAGCGCCTTCCCGAACCTCACGGGCGCGCAGATCGTGCGGCTGCTCTTCACCACCGCCGACGATCTCGGCGCGCCGGGGATCGACGCGGAATTCGGCAACGGACGCCTCAACATCGCGCGCGCCTTCCAGCCGCAGGGGCAGACGACCGCAGCGGGGACCGGCACCCCGGTCTCGACCAGCAGCAACGGCCAGTCCTCCGGCGCCACCGGCGACGCCGTCGGCCGCGAGATGACCGGCGCGATCATCCTCGACGGCTATTCGCGTGCGTTCGTCGTCGATCTCGCGCGCACGATCCGCAGCGCTCCGCAGGAGGCGCCGCTGACGCAGGGGCTGCAGGGCGACCTCAGCACCGGCTGGGCGCGCGCCGGCGGCACCGCCGTTTCCATCACCGTCCGCCGGAACTTGAGCGGGCAGCCTCAGGTCGGGCTCGCGCAGACCGGCCTCAGCTATGAGGATTCGCGTCGCGCCCGCGCGATCGCCGGCATGGCGCTGAGCCGCCTGACGCCCGAGACGACGGCGGCGCTCGGCTTCTCCGAGAGCGGCCGGACCCTTCAGCAGCGCCTCGCCGGCCACCGCGGCGCGCCGTTCCTGGTCGCCCGGGACCCGCTGACCCGCGCTGGCTTCCACGCCGACAGCGGCACCAGCCTCGGCGTGCGGCACGATCTGGGCCCGGTCGGGGTCACCGTCACCAGCGAGCGCGGCGACGTCCACATGCCCGGCATGCGCCAGCGGCTCGGCGAGCCGGGCTATTCGATCGGCGCGGTCTCGCTCGATGGCCGCATCGGCGACGCCTCCCTGAGCGTGACCGGCTCGCGCCTCGCCGAGGAGGCGACGGTGCTCGGCGGCCATTTCACCTTCGCCCCCGCCGGCGCGACCAGCTACTTCCTCGACGCCACCGCCTCGTACGACAGCGCGTCCGGCTGGGGCGCGCAGGCGAGCTACCGCCGCGGCTGGACGCTGCTGCCGGGCGAGAGCGGCCTCGCCCAGGGCGGGATGCTGCACAGCGACGCCTTCGCGCTCGACCTATGGCGCCGCGACGCCTTCGCCTCGGGCGATCAGATCGCGCTGCGGCTGATGCAGCCGCTCCGGGTCAATTCCGGCGGCTACCTCCTTAACCTGCCGGTGTCCTACGATTATTCCGACCTCAGCGTCGGCTACGATCTGCGACGGTTCAGCCTGACCCCGTCCGGCCGCGAGCTCGACCTCGAAGCCGCCTACACGCTGCCGCTGCTGGGCGGCCGCGGCTGGATGACCGCCAATGCCTTCCTGCGCCGCCAGCCCGGCCACATCGAGGCGATGGAAACCGACCGCGGCGCGGCGCTGCGGGTCTCGCTCCGCTTCTGAGCCGCCGCCGCTGCGGGTCAGCACCAAGCCGCCCGCCGCCGTCCCGGAGATCGAGTCGCTGGCGGCGAGCCGCAGCGGCGCCAGGCGATGCGCTTCATGGGCACCTGCCCGCAGCGAAGATCGCGCCGATCGCCGGCGGAAGTGAAGGGGCGCCTAGCGCGGCATCAGGTCGGCCGGCAGCGTCGGCTCCGAAAGGATGCGCTCCATCGCCGCCCAGCGCGCCTCGTCGGTGTCGCCCGCCGCCTCGCTGTAGGCGGCGACGAGATCCCGGCCGAGGCCGTAGTTGATGACGTAGGAGCGGTACTGCTCCGTAAAGGCGAGGAGCTGCGCCGCGCGCTCCGCGGAGACGAGCTGGTAGCGCTGGGTGAGCGCGATGGCGCGGGCGCGGTCGATGCGGCCTTCGAGATAGTCGCGTGCAATAGTGAAGCGGGCGCCGGCGAGGTCCCGCATCGCTTCCTGCAGCGCGAGGTAGCGCGCGGCATCGGCGGAAGGCAGGCCGGCGAGCGGATAGAGCGTGCGCGTCTCGAAGGCGAGCCGCTCGTCGCCGGGGAAGGCGAGCTCTATCCCGTAATTGGCCGAGCCTTCGGCGATCAGCGACTGGGGCGAATAGAGCGGATAGATCGTATATTCGACCCAGCCGCGGCCGCGGGCGAGGTTGCGCTCGAGCAGGACGTTATAGGCGTGGTGGCCGGGATAGCCTTCGTGGCAGCCGAGGTCGACGGCCCGGCCGATCCGCACCGGAAGGTCCGTGTTGATCTGGATCAAGCTGCGGTAGTTGCCCTGGTACCAGTTGTAGCCGGACCAGCTCCGCCCGGTGACGAATTCGAGGGTGAAGCTCTCGCCTTCGGGGAGCGGGATGTGCCGGACGGTGCGGCGGCGGCATTCGGCGATCGCCTCGCGCATCACGGCGTCGAGGCGGGCCGGCGGGAGGGTGAAGCGGCTCTGGAACGCCTCGACCCGGGCGGCGAGCGGCCCCTCGCCAGGGACCAGCCGCTCGATCCGGGCGAGGAGGACGTCATATTCCTCGAGCGGGCGGATGTCGGGAGTGACTCCGAACAGCCCCTGCGCCTCCTCGACGAAGCCCAGGCGCTCCCCCTGGAGCATGCGCAGCCGCGTGTCGGCGGCGATCAGCTGCGCGCTGAGGAAGGAGGCGCGCCGCGCCTCGGCGCCGCCGGCGACGAGGTCGGCAAGGGCGACACGCGCGACGAGCTCGGCGACTCGTGCTCGGAGCTCGGCGAGCGTCGCCTTCGCCGCCGCCGCCCGCGCCTCCTCGCGCCATTCGGCAGGGCCGTAATAAGCGTCGACATAGCCCTCCTCCTTCTCGCCGATGGCGAGCTGGAGCTTCACATAATCCTCGGCGATGCGGTCGAGGCTGTCGGGCGGGGCGGCAGGGGTGACGCAGGCGGCGAGAAGCAGCGCCGCCAGCAGAGAAAGCCATTTCGTCACCGCATCCGCTCCTCGCCGCCGCGCCCGCCGCGGCTCTAGCGGCTGGATGCGGGGGAGGGAATGGCCTAAGCCCGGCGCTTTCGCGGCGGACGGGAAGGCGATGGGCGAGAGGGATCCCGCAATGGGGCGGAGCAGGCACAGCCCGCTGCTCGACTGGTGGCGGCGGTCGTTCGTCGATACCGTCGACCACCGCGCCGTGATCGACAAGGTGCACGAGGAGATGCGCTGGTCGGCGCACTTCGCGTTCATGACGGTGATGTCGGCGGGCATCGCCGTGCTCGGGCTGCTGCTGTCCTCGCCCGCGGTGGTGATCGGGGCGATGCTGATCTCGCCGCTGATGGGGCCGATCATCGGCTTCGGCTTCGGCCTTGCGCTGTTCGACTTCGCCGACATCAGGCGGGCGCTGTTCACCACCGCCGCGGGCGTGCTGCTCTCGGTGCTGTTCTGCACGCTGATCGTCGCCCTGTCGCCGCTCCAGACGGTCACGCCCGAGATCGCGGCGCGCACCCGGCCGAACCTGTTCGACCTGCTGGTCGCGCTCTTCTCGGGCCTCGCCGGCACCTATGCGATGGTCCGCGGCCGCCACGGCGCGATCGTCGGCGTCGCGATCGCGGTGGCGGTGATGCCGCCGCTGGCGGTGATGGGCTTCGGCCTCGCCACGCTGAATGCCACCGTCTTCTGGGGATCGAGCCTGCTCTTCCTCACCAACCTGATGACCATCGGGGTCAGCGCGGCGGTCCTGGCGCGGCTCTACGGCTTCGGACACCAGCTCTCGCCGCGCCAGACCGGCTTCCAGGCTACGCTCGTGCTCGTCACCTTCGTCGGCC
>JALYHK010000143.1 GCA_030776605.1 Pseudomonadota bacterium | reverse complement strand
TGCTGGTTCTGCCCGGATCCCGACGGCCACATCCAGGCTGTCGGCTACGACGCCAAGGGGCGCAAGCAATACCGTTACCACCCGGCCTTCCGCGAGCAGCAGGAGAATCTCAAATATGAGCGGCTCGCCGCCTTCGGCCGTGCGCTGCCGAAGCTGAGGCGCAGGATCGAAAAGGACATTGCCGGAAAGACGACCGCAGAAAAGACGGTGCTCGCCGCTGTCGTGCGGCTGATCGACAGCGCCCGGATGCGGGTCGGAAACGAGGAATATGCGAAGGAGAACAATAGCTTCGGCGCGACGACGCTGCGCAACCGGCATGTCAAGGTGGAGGGGCGCAAGCTGCGGATCGCCTATCCCGGCAAGCACGGCATCAAGCGCATGATTACCGTGGACGACCCGCGGCTCGTGCGCATCGCGCGCAAGACGCAGGACCTGACCGGCCAGCATCTGTTCGAATATGTCGACGAGGAGGGCGAGGTCTGCCCGGTCACCTCGTCTGAGGTCAACGCCTACATCAAGGAGGCGATGGGCGAGGAGTTCACGGCAAAGGATTTCCGCACCTGGGGCGCCAGCGTCATCGCGTTCGAGGAAATGGTGAAGCGGGTCTCCGAGCGCGGGAAGGTGAAGATCAAGAGCGTG
Organism: Pseudomonadota bacterium; assembly: GCA_030776605.1. Lineage (GTDB taxonomy): Bacteria > Pseudomonadota > Alphaproteobacteria > Sphingomonadales > Sphingomonadaceae > Allosphingosinicella. The sequence continues at coordinate 3,937 of JALYHK010000143.1, read as the reverse complement.
ATCGCGCCCGTCGCAGAGGCGCTCGGCAATACGCCGGCGATCAGCCGCAAGTCCTACGTCCACCCCGCGCTGATCGAAGCTGCGCGCGACGCCGGGGCGCTGGGCGACGGCAAGCTGCCGCGGGCGACCAAATATCTGAGCGCCGCGGAACGCGGCCTGATCGATTTCCTCGAAGCGCTTCCCGAGGAGAAGGAGCAAGCGGAGTGGGAGGCGGAGGCTCGCGCCAAAGGCCGCGGCAAGTCGAGGAAGCAGGCCGAGGCCGATCTCGCCACCGAGGCCGAGCAAAGGGTCGAGCGCGAGGCGAACGCCGCCTAATCGCTTGCATTGCGGTTGGCGCGGGCAATATTTCTCGCCCCTGGCAGCGGGGAGCGAAGCGATGGCGGCGAACGGCAGCGACGGCGATTTCGCGGACGCCGCCCAGGGCCTCGGCGAGCGCGGCGAGCGCGTGCTGGACGAAATCACCGGCTGGATCTCGAACAACAGCGTCGACATCGCCTTGTCGCTGATCGCGGCGGCGCTGATCGCGCTGCTGCTCTTCGGGCTGCGGATGTTCGGGGAGCGGCTGATCCGCAACCGCGGCGATGCGATCGACTGGCGGACCATCTTCGGCCGTGTGCTCGCCAAGACCAGCTTCTTCTTCATCCTGATGTCCGCGGCCGAGCTGGTCGTCGCCCAGACCGCGGCGCCCTTCGCGATCCGCCGTACGGTGGAGATATTGTTCATCGTCGCCGCGGCCTTTCAGGCGGCGGTCTGGGGCCGCGAGCTGGTGCTCGGCTTCGTCCACCACCGCGTCGGCGAGGCGGACGAGCACAGCACCTTGGGCTCGGCGATCGGGATCATCCGGCTGCTCGTCACCATCACCTTGTTCGCGATCGCGCTGATCGTCATCCTCGACAATCTCGGCGTCAACGTCACCGGCCTCGTCGCCGGCCTCGGCATCGGCGGCATCGCCATCGGCCTTGCCGCCCAGGGCATCTTCTCGGACCTGTTCGCGGCCCTTTCGATCATTTTCGACCGGCCGTTCCGGAGGGGCGATACGATCACCTTCGGCAGCCCGCCCACCACCGGCACCGTCGAGCAGATCGGGCTCAAGAGCACGCGCATCCGCGCCCTCTCCGGCGAGGAAGTGGTGGTCTCCAACGCCAACCTCCTCGACATGCAGCTGCAGAACTGGGCGCCGCTCGAGCGCCGGCGGGCGCTGCTCACCTTCGGCCTCGTCTACGAGACGCCTCCCGAGCTGCTGGCGCGCGTGCACGGGGAGCTGAAGGCGATCGTCGAGCGCCAGCCGCTCGGCAGCTTCGACCGCGCCCACGCCACGCAGTTCGCGCCCTCCTCGATCGACTTCGAGCTCGCCTTCCACGTCGAGAGCAACGCCTTCGCCGACTTCGCTGACACCCGGCAGGCGGTGATCCTTGAGATGGTGCGGCGCTTCGCCGAGATCGGCCTGCGCTTCGCCTATCCGACCCAGACAAGCTACACCGCCGCCCCCGACGGCACGCTGGTGCTTCCTTATCCTCCCCGCCGTCAGCGCGGTGAGGCGAAGCCCGAATAGCCGCGCGGCGGCCGCGTCAGAGGCCCACATCCTCCAGGCTGAGCAAGGTGGCGTTGCCGCCCGAGCTGGTCGTGTCGGTGCTCGTCACCCGCTCGGCGCAGAAGCGCGGGAGATAGTGGGGGCCGCCGGCCTTCGGGCCGGTGCCGCTGAGGCCCTCGCCGCCGAACGGCTGGGAGCCCACGATCGCGCCGATCATCGAACGGTTGACGTAGAGGTTGCCGACGGTGGCGACGTCCTCGACCGTCTCGGCGGCGCGGGCGATGCGGCTGTGGAGGCCCATGGTGAGGCCGAAGCCCGAGGCGTTCACCCGCCGCACCGTCTCGTCGAGCTCCCCCGCGCGCCATGTGGTGACGTGGAGAAGCGGCCCGAACCACTCCTTCGTCACGTCTTCGATCGCCTCGACGCCGATCAGCGTCGGCGGAACGAACAGCCCATCCCGTGCTCCTGCGCAAGCAGGAGCCCAGCTCGCCCGCTCGGTCTGGGTTCCTGCTTTCGCAGGAACACTGGGAACGCCGACGGTCTTGATCCACTGCGCCTTCATCCGCTCGCGGTGCTTCATCAGCCGCTCGTAGGCGCCGCGGTCGATCACCGGGCCGACGTCGGTCCGGGGCTCGGCCGGATCGCCGACAATGAGAGCGTCCATCGCGCCGGCGAGCATTTCCAGCGTGCGGTCGGCGATCTCCTCCTGGAGCACCAGGAGGCGCAGCGCCGAACAACGCTGGCCGGCCGAGCGGAAGGACGAGGTGACGACATCGACCACCACCTGCTCGGGAAGAGCGGTCGAATCGACGATCATCGCGTTGATGCCGCCGGTCTCCGCGATCAGCGGGATCAGCGGCCGGTCTTCGTCGGCCACCAGGGTGCGCGCGATCCGCTTCGCGGTGGCGGTCGATCCGGTGAAGGCGACGCCGGCGATGCGCGGGTCCTCGACCAGCGCGGCTCCCATGTCCGGTCCGCCGGTCGCCAGCACCAGCGCGCCCTCGGGAACGCCGGCTTCATGGGCGAGCCGGACGGCGTAGCGCGCGATCTCGGGCGTCTGCGGCGCCGGCTTGGCGACGACCGCATTGCCGGTGACCAGCGCGGCCGTCACCTGGCCGAGGAAGATCGCCAGCGGGAAGTTCCAAGGCGCGATGCAGACCCAGACGCCGCGCCCTTCCATCCTCAGCACGTTGCGCTCGCCGGTCGGGCCGGGCAGCTCGACCGGCTGGAGCCCCTTTCGTGCCTGGGCGGCATAATAGCGGCAGAAGTCGACCGCCTCGCGCACTTCCGCGAGCGCGTCTGGGATGGTCTTGAACGCTTCCTGGACGCAGATGCGCATGAGCTGGTCGCGGTCGCGCTCGAGCAGGTCGGAGAGGCGGTCGAGGCACCCGGCGCGCGCCTCGATGCTCCGGCGCGCCCAGTCGGGAAAGACGGCCAGGGCGGCCGAAACGGCGGCCTCCGCCTCTCCGCGGCAGTCGGAAGAATGCTCTCCTTGGGAAGTTATTGGATGCCCAGCCTCCTCCGCTCGATCCAGCGGTTGCCCCACCGCCGCCGTCACGCGCTCCAGCTCGCCGCGCTCGTTGAGGTCGATTCCCCGGCTGTTCTTGCGCTCGGGCATGAACAGATCCTCCGGGAGCGGGATCGCCGGATGGCGCGTCCCGCCCACGGTCTGCACCTTTGCGACCGGATCTGCGAGAATCTCCTCGTCGGTCAGGCTCTCGTCCGTGAGCTGGTGGACGAAGCTCGAATTGGCGCCGTTCTCGAGCAGCCGGCGGACCAGATAGGCGAGCAGGTCGCGGTGCCCGCCGACCGGCGCGTAGATACGCGTGGCATAGCCGTCCTCGCGCACCAGCTTCTCGTAGAGGCCCTCGCCCATGCCGTGGAGGCGCTGGAACTCGAAGTCGCGGCGCCCGCCGGCCCATTCGAGGATGGTGGCGACGGTAAGGGCGTTGTGGGTCGCGAAGGCGGGATGGATGTTGTCGGCGCCCAGCATGTCGCGCGCGCAGGCGAGGTAGGAGACGTCGGTCGCCGCCTTGCGGGTGAACAGAGGATAGTCGGAAAGGCCCTGCTCCTGGGTGCGCTTGATCTCGCTGTCCCAATAGGCGCCCTTCACCAGCCGCACCGAGATCCGCCGCCCGGTCGCCGCGCCGAGCGCATCGGCCCAGGCGAGCGTCGGCCGGCAGCGCTTGCCATAGGCCTGGACCGCCATTCCGAGCCCGTCCCAGCCCCTGAGCGCCGGCAGGCCCGCCACCGCCTCGATGATGTCCAGGCTCATTTCGAGCCGTTCGCTTTCCTCCGCGTCGATGGTGAAAGCGATGCCGAAGCGCTTCGCGAGCATCGCCAGCGCCTCGACCTGCTCCGTGAGTGACGACACGCAGCGATCATATTGCGCCACCTCGTACCGAG
>JALYHK010000142.1 GCA_030776605.1 Pseudomonadota bacterium | reverse complement strand
CCCCCACCCAACCCTCCCCCCGCGAGGGGGAGGGCTAATGAGGGCAAAGGCCGGTTCAGTCGTTGCCGGCCAGGTAGAGGTGCTTGGCGATGCTCTCGAGCACGCCGTCAAGATTACCCATGACGTCGCTGTTCCAGTAGCGGATGACGGTATAGCCGTGATCCTCGATCATGCGTGTGCGGTCCGCGTCGGCCTTGGCGGCGCCGACGTGCTGGCCGCCGTCGAGCTCGACGACCAGCTTGGCGCTACGGCAGGCGAAATCGGCGACGGCCTCGCCGATCGGGAACTGCTTCACGAACTTGCGGCCGTCGAGCTGACTGCCGCGGAGTCGCGACCAGAGGCGTCGCTCGGCGTCGGTCATCTCGCGACGCAGCGTGCGCGCGGTCGGAGTCAGGCGCTTCCTTCCCACCGCCGGACCCCCTCACCCAACCCTCTCCCCGCGGGGGAGAGGGCTTCTTCGGCCAAGCCTATCACAGATGCCTAAGCGCACCGACATCTCCTCGATCCTCATCATCGGCGCCGGCCCGATCGTCATCGGGCAGGCGGCGGAGTTCGATTATTCGGGGACGCAGGCGGTCAAGGTGCTGAAGGAGGAGGGATACCGGGTCGTCCTGGTCAACTCCAACCCGGCGACGATCATGACCGATCCGGAGCTTGCCGACGCAACCTATATCGAGCCGATCACGCCCGACTATGTCGCCAAGATCATCGAGAAGGAGCGGCCGGACGCGGTGCTGCCCACGATGGGCGGCCAGACCGCGCTCAACACCGCGCTCGCGCTCTACAAGGATGGCACCCTCGACAAGTTCGGGGTCAGGATGATCGGTGCCGACGCGGCGGCGATCGAGAAGGCCGAGGACCGGCTCAAGTTCCGCGAGGCGATGGACCGGATCGGCCTCGAGAGCCCGCGCTCGCAGATCGCGCACAGCCTCGAGGAGGCGACGGCGGCGCTCGAGCTCGTCGGGCTGCCCGCGATCATCCGGCCGAGCTTCACCCTCGGCGGGACCGGCGGCGGCATCGCCTACAACCGCGAGGAGTTCGTCGACATTGTCACCGGCGGCCTCGAAGCCTCGCCGACCACCGAAGTGCTGATCGAGGAATCGGTGCTCGGCTGGAAGGAATATGAGATGGAGGTGGTGCGCGACCGCAACGACAATGCGATCATCGTCTGCTCGATCGAGAATGTCGATCCGATGGGGGTCCACACCGGCGATTCGATCACCGTCGCGCCGGCGCTGACGCTGACCGACAAGGAATATCAGACGATGCGCAACGCCTCGATCGCGGTGCTGCGCGAGATCGGGGTCGAGACCGGCGGCTCCAACGTCCAGTTCGCCGTCAATCCGGAGAACGGGCGGCTGGTCGTCATAGAGATGAACCCGCGGGTCAGCCGCTCCTCGGCGCTGGCCTCGAAGGCGACTGGATTCCCGATCGCCAAGGTCGCGGCCAAGCTGGCGGTGGGCTACACGCTCGATGAGATCGACAACGACATCACCGGCGTCACGCCGGCGAGCTTCGAGCCGACGATCGACTATGTGGTGACCAAGATTCCCCGCTTCGCCTTCGAGAAGTTCCGCGGCGCGGAGGCGCTGCTGTCGACCGCGATGAAGTCGGTCGGCGAGGTGATGGCGATCGGCCGCAACATCCACGAGAGCCTGCAAAAGGCGCTGCGCGGGCTCGAGACGGGGCTGATCGGCTTCGACGGAGTGAAGGACCTCTACGGCGCGCCGCGGGCCCAGATCGAGGCGGCGCTGGCGCGGCCCGCGCCGGACCGGCTGCTGGTCGCCGCCCAGGCGATGCGCGAGGGCTTCACCGTCGAGGAGGTCCACGCGATCACCCACTACGACCGCTGGTTCCTCGCGCGGATCGCCGAGATCGTCGAGGCCGAGGAGGCGGTCTGCCGCGACGGGCTGCCCAACGACGCCGCGAGGCTCCGGCGCCTCAAGGCGATGGGCTTTTCCGACCGCCGGCTTGCCGAGCTGGCGGTCCGCGCGGCGCACATTCCCGGCGGGGCGCACAAGGCGATGGCGCGCGGGCGCGGCCTCATCCACGACGCGGTCAAGGCGATGATCGGCGCGACGACGGAGGAGGAGGTGCGCGCGCTGCGTCACCGGCTCGGCGTCCGCCCCGTATTCAAGCGCATCGACACGGTAGCCGCCGAGTTCGAGGCCAAGACGCCCTACATGTACTCGACCTACGAGGCGCCGAGCTTCGGCGAGCCCGAGGACGAGAGCCAGCCCTCCGACCGGCGCAAGGTGGTGATCCTGGGCGGCGGGCCGAACCGCATCGGCCAGGGCATCGAGTTCGACTATTGCTGCTGCCACGCCTGCTACGCCCTCGACGAGGCGGGGTTCGAGACGATCATGATCAACTGCAACCCGGAGACCGTCTCGACCGATTACGACACCTCGGACCGGCTCTATTTCGAGCCGCTGACTGTCGAGGACGTGCTCGAGATCCTTCACGTCGAGGCGTCGCGGGGCGAGCTGGTCGGCGTGATCGTCCAGTTCGGGGGGCAGACGCCGCTGAAGCTTGCAGCCGCGCTCGCCAAGGAGGGAATTCCGATCCTCGGCACCTCGCCCGAGGCGATCGATCTTGCCGAGGACCGCGAACGCTTCGCCGGCCTCGTCGATCGGCTCGGCCTGAAGCAGCCCCAGAACGGCATCGCCCGCTCGCGCGAGGAGGCGATCGCCGTCGCCGAGCGGATCGGCTATCCGGTGCTGACGCGCCCCTCCTACGTGCTGGGCGGGCGGGCGATGGAGATCGTCGACGGCCCCGCCCAGCTCGACGACTATATCGTCACCGCCGTTCAGGTCTCGGGCGACAGCCCGGTGCTGATCGACCAGTATCTGCGCGACGCGATCGAGGTCGACGTCGATGCGATATCGGACGGCAAGGACGTCGCCATCGCCGGGGTGATGCAGCATATCGAGGAGGCCGGCGTCCATTCCGGCGACAGCGCCTGCTCGATCCCGCCCTACAGCCTGCCGGCCGAGACGGTCGAGGAGATCGAGCGGCAGACGCGGGCGCTGGCGACGGCCCTCGGAGTCGTCGGGCTGATGAACGTCCAGTTCGCGGTGAAGGACGGCACCGTCTATCTGATCGAGGTCAATCCCCGCGCCAGCCGCACCGTGCCGTTCGTTGCCAAGGCGATCGGCACGCCCATCGCCAAGATCGCGGCGCGAGTGATGGCGGGCGAGGAGCTGATCAAGTTCCTGCCGATCCACCGCGACATCGGCCATATCGCCGTCAAGGAGGCGGTCTTCCCGTTCGCGCGCTTCCCCGGCATCGATCCGGTCCTGTCGCCGGAGATGAAGTCGACCGGCGAAGTGATGGGGATCGCCGACGATTTCGACATCGCCTTCCTGAAGTCGCAGCAGGGCGGCGGCGTCGAGCTGCCCGACGGGGGCACGCTCTTCGTCTCGGTCAAGGACAGCGACAAGTCGATCATCGTGCCGCCGGTGCGGGCGCTGATCGAGCTCGGCTTCCGGGTCCTCGCGACGGGCGGTACCGCGGCCTATCTGCGCGGCGAGGGGCTGCAGGTCGAGACGGTGAACAAGGTGGCGCAAGGCCGCCCGCACATCGTCGACAAGATCAAGGACGGCGAGATCGACCTCATCTTCAACACCACCGAGGGCTGGCAGAGCCACAAGGACTCGGCCTCGATCCGAGCTTCGGCGCTGATGGCGCGCGTGCCCTACTTCACCACCGCCGCCGCCAGCGCCGCGGTGGTGCGGGCGATCGCCGCCGCCCGCGCGCGGAAGCTTGAAGTCCGCTCGCTCCAGGACTATTATTCCGCCTCCAGAGCATAACCCTCGAACAAGCTGATCCACGTTAGGCTGCCTTCCCGCAAAGGCGGCGGGAAGCATAGCTTTGACGAAAGGCGGAACCGATATGGCGACGGTCGACAAGATGCCGATGCTGGCCGAAGGCTATGAGAAGCTGCAGAAAGACGTCCGGCATCTCAAGATGGTCGAACGCCCGGCGATCATCGACGCGATCGAGGAGGCGCGCGGCCACGGCGACTTGTCCGAGAATGCGGAATATCACGCCGCCAAGGAGCGCCAGGGCCAGGTCGAGGCGCAGATCGCCGAGATCGAGGATCGCATCAGCCGCGCGATGGTGATCGATCCCACCACCCTCTCGGGGGACAGGGTGGTGTTCGGCGCCACCGTCCACCTCCTCGACGAGAACGACAACAAGGTGGTCTATCAGATCGTCGGGGAGACCGAGGCCGACGCCAAGCGCGGCCGGATCAGCTATTCCTCGCCGCTCGGCCGGGCGCTGATCGGCCGCAGCGTCGGTGACGAGGTCGAGTTCTCCGCCCCGTCGGGCGACAAATATTTCGAGATCGAGAAGATCGAGTTCATCTGAGCGCGGGGCGCGACGAGGCCGGGAGAGGACGCGCGATGCGGCCGCCGCAGAGTTGGCAGACGGCGCGGGTGACGCTCGCGATCGCCGCGGTCACCGCGGCGGCATGGCTGGTGGTGGCCCTGTTGGGCCTCGAGGTGGACGCCGCGGTTGCCGCCGGGTTCATCCCGCTGCGCGCCGGCCTCTCCGACACGGCTCCCATGTTGCCCTTCTGGTTGACGCCCCTCACCGCGACGCTCGTCCACGCCGGCTTCGCGCACCTTGCGCTGAACCTCCTTATCC
>JALYHK010000141.1 GCA_030776605.1 Pseudomonadota bacterium | reverse complement strand
GCCAAGGACAGCGTGCTCGTGTTCGACGCGGCGCCGCCGCCGTCGACGCGCGCGCTGAGCGGGGGCTGCGCCTCGACGCTCGCGTTCGAGTTCGCGGACGGCCCGGAGCGGCTGATCGTCAATTGCGGCGGCCCGGGCGAAGGAACGGATGCCTTGCCTGCCGAACTGGTCCAGGCGCTGCGCACCACGGCCGCCCATTCGACCCTCACCCTGGGGGACCGCAACTCGACCGCCATTCACGAAGATGGCTCACTCGGGCGTGGGGTCAGCCAAGTCGAGGTGGCGCGCGACGAGACCGCCGGGATCGTCCGCATTGAGGCGAGTCACGACGGCTATTTGCGCCGCTTCGATCTGGTGCACCAGCGCCAGCTCATCTTGAGCCCCGACGGCCGCGAACTGCGCGGCGAGGATCGGCTGCTCGCCGGACGGCGGCGGCGCAAGGCCCCTGCGCCCTTCGCGGCACGGTTCCACCTCGCCCCCGCGGTCGAGGTGACGACGACCGCCGACGGCCAAGGTGCACTGCTGCGCATCCGTGGGCGGGCGCTGTGGCAATTCCGCTGCCGCGGCGGTGCGCTCTCGATCGAGGACAGCCTCTGGGTGGAGGCCGGCGGGCGGCCGCGCCCGAGCCTGCAGCTCGTGGTCTCCGGCGAGAGCCCGCCCGACGGAATCACCATCTCCTGGCAGCTGCGCCGCGCCAGCTGAGCCGACGGAAGGACCGGATGAACGAGGTTAGGATCGCCCGTGCCGTCTTGTCGGTGTCGGACAAGACCGGTCTGGCCGAGCTGGGGCGGGCGCTCGCCCGCCACGGGATCGAGCTGATCTCCACCGGCGGCACGTCCAGGGCGCTGCGCGAGGCGGGGCTCGCGGTGCGCGACGTGTCCGAGCTGACCGGCTTCCCCGAGATGATGGACGGCCGCGTCAAGACCCTCCACCCGAAGGTCCACGGCGGCCTCCTCGCCGTGCGCGACGATGCCGCGCACGCCGCGGCGATGGAGGCGAACGGCATTGCGCCGATCGACCTCGTCGTCGTCAACCTCTATCCCTTTGCAGAGACCGTCGCGCGCGGAGCGGAGCGCGACGAGATCGTCGAGAATATCGACATCGGCGGTCCCTCCATGCTTCGCTCGGCCGCCAAGAACCATCACTATGTCACCGTCGTCACCGATCCCGGCGACTATGGGGAGCTCATCGCCGCGCTCGACGCGGGCGGCGGCGCGACCTCGCTCGCGCTGCGCCGGCGCCTCGCCGCCAAGGCCTTCGCCGCCACCGCCACTTACGACGCGGCGATCGCCTCCTGGTTCGCCTTCGCCGACCAGGGACATCGGTTCCCCGAGACGCTGCCGATGGCGATGACACGCGGCGCCGAGCTGCGCTACGGCGAGAACCCGCACCAGCAGGCGGCGCTCTACCTCCCCTCGGGGCCTCACGGGCGCGGCATTGCCCAAGCTCGCCAGCTGCACGGCAAGGAGCTGAGCTACAACAATTACAACGACGCCGACGCCGCCCTCGAGCTGGTCGCCGAGTTCCGCGACGCCGGCCCCGCCTGCGTCATCGTCAAGCACGCCAATCCCTGCGGCGTCGCCGTCGCCACGGACCTTCTTTCCGCCTATCGCAACGCGCTCGCCTGCGACCCCGTCTCCGCGTTCGGCGGCATCGTCGCGGTCAACGCGCCGCTGACCGGCGAGGCCGCCGAGGCGATCGCATCCATCTTCACGGAGGTCGTCATCGCCCCGGATGCCGACGAGGCCGCCAAGGCCGCCTTCGCGCGCAGGAAGAACCTGCGGCTGCTGCTCACCGGCGAGCTTGCCGACCCGCATCGCCCTGGACTCACGCTGAAGTCGATCGCAGGCGGCTTTCTCGTCCAGACGCGCGACAACGGCCGGGTCGCTCGCGAGGATCTGAAGCTGGTCACGAAGCGCTCGCCGAGCGACCGCGAGCTCGCCGACTGCCTTTTCGCCTGGTCGGTCGCCAAGCACGTCAAGTCGAACGCCATCGTCTATGCCAAGGACGGTGCCACCGCCGGCATCGGAGCGGGCCAGATGAACCGGCTCGAGTCGGCCCGGACCGCCGCCTGGAAAGCGCGCGATGCGGCCCAGAAGGCCGGGTGGCCGGAGCCCCGGACGATCGGCTCGGCGGTCGCCTCCGACGCCTTTTTCCCGTTCGCCGACGGCCTCCTCGCCGCGGTCGAGGCGGGCGCGACGGCGGTGATCCAGCCGGGCGGCTCGATCCGCGACGAGGAAGTGATCGCCGCGGCCGACGAGGCGGGGCTGGCGATGGTCTTCACCGGCATGCGCCACTTCCGCCACTAGCGGCGGACCGGCGCCTCCGGCGGTTCGGTGCCCGGCGGGGGCGGCAGCGTCGGCTCGATCTCCTCCCCCTTCTTCATCCGGAACAGCACCCGGTCCTCCTGGGTGAAGCCGCGGGTCCAGACGACGGCGCCGAAGGCGATCATGATGGCCGGTATGCCCAGGGTCAGCTCGGCCCATTCGAACGACTGCGGCAGCAAGGTGAAGCAGGATCCGACCGCCACCGCCGCGCCCGCCGCCCAGACCAGCGGCCAGCGCCATCCCTGCACCGGCGCGTCGAGCAGCCGGCAGAGCAGCCGCGCCTTCAGGACCGAGGCGAGGCCGAGCGCCAGCATCAGCGACAGCGCCGCGGCCGCCGCCTGGTGGCTCTCCGGCCAACCGAGCGTGCGAACCGCCAGGATCAGCGCCACCGTCAGCACCGCCTGAACGCCGATCATCAGCATCGAAAGGGCGAGGTTGGCGTGGCGCGCGACATAGACCAGAGCCGCTTCGGAGACCGCCGCCGTCGCCGCCACCACTTCGGCGGCAAGCAGGAAGGCGAGCGCGGCGGTGCCGCCGACGAACTCGGGACCCACGAGGCCCATCACCGCCTCGCCGGGTATGCCGAGCGCGAGCGCGACGCCGGCCTGGGCGGCGATGATCCAGAAGCCGACCTGCCGCACCTGCCGGGCCACCGCCTTGCGGTCCCCCTCGGCCAGCTTCTGGGTGATCACCGGCGCGAGGATCGGATCGAAGCTGGTCTTGAGCTTCTGGGGGAGCGAAGCGACCTGCTGCGCGACGTAGTATACGCCGACCCAGTAAGGCGCGACGAACAGGCCGAGGATGGCGATGTCGAGCCGGCGCGAGCCCCATTCGATCGCGTCGGCGGCGGCGAGGGGCACGTTCTTGCGCGCGACCGAGAGCAGCTCCGCCGGGTGCGGCTTCCAGTCGCTCGGCGCGCCGTAGCTGCGCCACAGCGGCCAGAGCGAGGCGATCAGCCCCGCCGCGACCGAAATCACGTAGGCGATGATCAGGCCGTCGCGCGAGCGGTCGCCGTCCGCCGTCGCGGGGAAGACGAGGATGCCGAGCGCGGCGGCGATGCTGATCGTCCACGGCTCGACGATGGCGCGCGCGCGAACGGTGGAGGCGATGTCGTGGCGGTAGGCCAGGGCGGCGAGGGCGACGTCGGCGCCGGCGATTCCGAATATGACCAGCGGCAGCAGCCAGTCGACGCCGTGAATGCCGCCAGCCGGGAACATCGCCTGCGGGAAGACCATCAGCAGGGCGCTTGCAGCGGCCGAGGCGATAAGGGCGGCGAGGATCGCGTCGGCGACGACGCAGGCGTGCGGCTGGTCGGTGGTAGAGAGCTGCTGGGCGAGCCCTCGCTTGAGGCCGAGAGTCGCGAGCTGCGCCGCGAATTCGACCACGATCACCGCATAGGCAAAGGCGCCGAGCGCCTCCGCGCCGTAATAGCGGCCGGCGATGAACAGGAACGGCAGCCGTGCCGCCAGCCGCAGCAGGAAGCCCAGCAAGTTGGTCCGCCCACCCTGCGCCAGCGCGGCGATGTCCTCGCCCGCGGCAGGTGGCGGAGCAGCGCTCAATGGGCGACGCCCCAATTGGGGCCGGTGCCGATCTCGACGCCGAGCGGCACGCTGAGCTTCACCGCAGGCCCGGCGGCGCCTTCCATCACCCGGCGGATGACCGCGCCGGCGCGCTCGACCTCGTCCTCGGGCACTTCGAAGACGAGCTCGTCGTGGACCTGGAGCAGCATTCGCGTCCGCCCCAGCCCCTCGGCTTCGAGCGCGGGGCACATGCGGGCCATCGCCCGCTTGATGATGTCGGCGCTGGTTCCCTGGATCGGAGCGTTGACGGCGGCGCGCTCGGCGCCCTGGCGCTCGTGCTGGACGCGGCTCTTGAGGCTGGGGAAGTGCGTCTTGCGGCCGAACAGGGTGGTGGTGAAGCCGGTCTCCCGCGCCCCCGTGAGGGTGGTGTGGATGTAGTTGCGGATGCCGGGGAAGCGCTCGAAATAGCGGTCGATCATCGCCTGCGCTTCGTCGGCGGTGATCGACAGCCGCCCGGCGAGGCCCCAGCGCGAGATGCCGTAGAGGATCGCGAAGTTGATCGTCTTGGCGCTCGCCCTGGTGTCGCGGGTGACCTCGCCGAACAGCTCCTGCGCGGTCATGTTGTGGATGTCCGCGCCTTCGGCAAAGGCTTGGCGCAGCTGCGGAACGTCGGCCATGTGCGCGGCGAGGCGAAGCTCGATCTGGCTGTAGTCGGCGGCGAGCATGACGTAGCCAGGTTCGGCGACGAAGGCGTCGCGGATGCGGCGGCCGATGTCGGTGCGGATCGGGATGTTCTGGAGGTTCGGGTCGGTCGAGCTGAGCCGGCCGGTCTGCGCGCCCGAGAGCGAATAGCTGGTGTGGACC
>JALYHK010000140.1 GCA_030776605.1 Pseudomonadota bacterium | reverse complement strand
AGCGTATGGTCAGGATCGGGACGCCGTGCGCCCGAGCCGCGGCGATCGCCGCCAGGGCGTTGGCGATGTTGAACTCCGCCATCCCGTGGAGCGTCGCCGGAATGTCGCCGGCCTTCATCACGAATTCGCGCCGCCCGTCGTCGAACACCGCGATCGCGCCGCCCTCCTCCCCCGGCTCGCGGACCACCGCCATGCCGCCCTCGTCGATATGCTCGAGCAGCATCGGCGGCATCTCGGCGCCGCCGCACAGCGAGAACCAGACGATCCGCCCGCCCGCCCGCCGCGCCATCCGCACCGTGAGCGGATCGTCGGCGTTGAGGATGCTGTGGCCGCCGCGGCGCACCGCTTCGACGACGACCGACTTTACGTTGGCGAGGTCCTCGACCGTCTCGATGCCCTTGAGGCCGAGATGGTCGGCGGTGACGTTGAGCGCGACGCCGATGTCAGCTTCGTCGAACCCGAGGCCCTCGCGCAGCAGGCCGCCGCGCGCGGTCTCGAGCACCGCAACCTCGACGGCGGGATCGCGCAGGATCATCCGCGCGCTGCGCGGTCCGGTGGCGTCCCCCTCGTGGATCAGGATGTCGTTAATATAGACGCCGGTCGTGGCGGTGAGGCCGACGGCGCAGCCGGTGTAGCGCAGGATGTGCTTGATCATCCGCCCCACCGTCGACTTGCCGTTGGTGCCGGTGATGGCGATGATCGGGATCCGGCACGGCCGGCCGCGCGGGAACAGCATCTCGATGATCGGCCTGGCGACGTCGCGCGGGGCGCCCTCCGAAGGCTCGATGTGCATCCGGAGCCCGGGCGCGGCATTGACCTCGATCACCCCGCCGCCGGTCTCGCGAACCGAGCGGCTGATGTCCGGGCAGACGAAGTCGACCCCGGCGACGTCGAGGCCGACGATCGTCGCCGCGCGGCGCGCGATCTCGGCATTGTCGGGGTGGATCTCGTTGGTCCGGTCGACTGCGGTGCCGCCGGCCGAGAGGTTAGCGGTGGCGCGCAGCTGCACGACCTGCTCGGCCTCAGGGATGCTGTCCGGCGTCAAGCCCGAGCGCCCGAGGAACTCCTCGACCGCCGCATCGATGCGGATTCGGGTCATGACGTTCTCGTGACCCTCGCCGCGCCGGGGATCCTTGTTCACTTCCTCGACCAGCTGCCGGATGCTGCTGACGCCGTCGCCGACCACCTGCGCCGGAATCCGCTCGGCGACGGCGATCGTCTTGCCCCCGACCACCAGGATGCGGTGATCGTTGCCGGGGAAGAGCTGCTCGACGATGACGTCGCGGCCGCGCGACTGGGCCTGGGCCTCGGAAAAGGCGAAGCGCAGCTGCTCCTCGCCGGCGATGCCGATGGTGACCCCCCGGCCGTGATTGCCGTCGAGCGGCTTGGTGACGAGCGGGTAGCCGAGCCGCCGCGCCGCCCGCACCGCCTCCTCGACCTCGCGAACGACCACGCCGCGCGGGACCGGAATCCCGCTCTCGTCGAGCAGCCGCTTGGTGAGGTGCTTGTCGCTCGCCGTGTCGGCGGCGACGAGCGAGGTCTTGCCGGTGATCGAAGCGCGGATCTTCTGCTGATATTTGCCGTGGCCGAGCTGGATCAGGCTCTTCTCGTCGAGTCGCATCACCGGGATGCCGCGGCGCAGCGCCTCGTCCACCAGCGCCTTGGTCGTGGGGCCGAGGGCGGTGCGGCGCACCAGCCGCTTCAGCGCGTCGAGCCGCCGCTCGAGATCGAAGGCGCCGTCGAAGTCCCAGATCCGCCCCAGCCCCTCGATTCCGCTCAGCTCGGGCGGGAGCAGAGAATCGACCAGCTCCAGCGCCGCCCGCCCCGCCGCCAGGCCGACCTTCTCCTCATTGTAGGCGAACATCACGTTGTAAACCCCCGGCCGCCCCTTGACCGCGCGCGTCTTGCCGCGCGTCGCGCGCGAGCCGGCGAGCGTCTGCAGCTCGAGGGCGACATGCTCGGCGACGTGCCCGAGCCAGGTCCCCTCCCTCAGCCGCTTCTCGAAGCCGCCCCGCACGCCGGTCGAGCAGCAATGGCGGCCGACGCCGGGCAGCAGCTCGAGCAGGGCGTCGGCGAAGCCGGAGATGCGGTCCGACGGCCATTCCTCCATCGGCCCGAGATCGAGCTGGATGCGGATCATCGGCGTATGGCTGTAATAGTGCGGCCCGCGATAGACGCCGACCTCGCTGACCGCCATGCGCGCGGTCAGCTGCGTCGTCGCCGGGTCGCTGCGCGCGCCGAAGAAGAGGGAATTTGCGCCTTGCGCCTCCTGCTCCGCGGCCCGGGTCGGCGCGGCTTCGGGGGCGGACTGGTTCGGGGCCGGCATGATCTTCGCTAAACCCGCGAAAAGTGAGGCGAGTTCCAGAAGATGAAGGGGCGTTCCGGCGCGGCCGACAAGGAAAGCGCCCCCCGCCTTGCCGGCGGCCGATGCCGCCGCCGCCGGGGCTTGATCCGCTCCGGCGCGCGGGGGCAGAGAGGGAGGATGACCACCCAACCCATCGCCCCGCCCGAGAACATCATCCGCAGCGCGCACGTTCGCGCGCAGGATTACGAGGAGCTGTACCGCCGCTCGATCGAGGACCCCGACGGCTTCTGGGCCGAGGAGGCGCGGCGGATCGACTGGCTCCGCGCACCCACCCGGATCGCCAGCTGGTCCTTCGACCCGGTCGAGATCCGCTGGTTCGACGACGGCGTGCTCAACCTGTGCCACAATTGCGTCGACCGGCACCTCGCCGAGCGCGCGGACAGCGTGGCGATCATCTGGGAAGGCGACGAGCCGGGCACGACGCGCAGCCTCAGCTTCGCCGAGCTCCATGCCGAAGTCGTGCGCATGGCCAATTGCCTGAGGGCGCTCGGCGCCGGCAAGGGCGACCGCGTCACCATCTACATGCCGATGGTCCCGGAGGCGGCGGTGGCGATGCTCGCCTGCGCCCGCATCGGGGCGGTGCACAGCGTGGTCTTCGGCGGCTTCTCACCCGAAGCGCTGCACGGGCGGATCGAGGACTGCGCCAGCCGCTTCCTGATCACCGCGGACGGCGGCATGCGCGGCGGCAGACCGGTGCCGCTCAAGGCCAATGTCGATGAGGCGCTGCGCCGCGGCTCGAAGGTGGATGCGGTGCTGGTCGTCCACCAAGTTGGCTGCGAGATCGGCTGGGAGGACGGCCGCGACCATTGGTACCACGAACTCGGACAGACGGTGCCGGACGTCTGCGAGCCTGAGCCGATGGGGGCGGAGGACCCGCTGTTCATCCTCTACACCTCGGGCTCCACAGGCAAGCCCAAGGGCGTGCTCCACAGCACCGGCGGCTATGCGGTCTGGGCCTCCGCCACCTTCCAGTACATTTTCGACTACAAGCCCGGCGAGATCTTCTGGTGCACCGCCGACGTCGGCTGGGTCACCGGCCACAGCTACGTCGTCTACGGCCCGCTCGCCAATGGCGCGACGACCCTGATGTTCGAGGGGGTGCCCAACCATCCCGATTTCAGCCGCTTCTGGGACGTGGTCGAGCGGCACAAGGTCGACATCTTCTACACCGCGCCGACCGCCATCCGCGCGCTGATGCGCGAGGGCGAAGGGCCGGTCAGGAAGCACGACCGCTCGTCGCTGCGCCTGCTCGGCACAGTCGGCGAGCCGATCAATCCCGAGGCCTGGCTCTGGTACTGGCGAGTCGTCGGCGAGGAGCGCTGCCCGATCGTCGACACCTGGTGGCAGACCGAGACTGGCGGGATCATGATCACCACCCTGCCGGGCGCGCATGCGATGAAGCCCGGCAGCGCCGGCCGCCCCTTCTTCGGAGTCGTCCCGGTGCTGGTCGACGCCGAGGGCAGGGAGCTGACCGGCGCCGCCTCGGGCAACCTCTGCATCGCCCGTTCCTGGCCCGGCCAGATGCGCACCGTCTACGGCGACCATCAGCGCTTCGTGGACACCTATTTCTCGGCCTATCCGGGCCGCTACTTCACCGGCGACGGCTGCCGCCGCGACGAGGACGGCTATTACTGGATCACCGGCCGGGTCGACGACGTGCTCAACATCTCCGGCCACCGGCTGGGCACCGCCGAGATCGAAAGCGCGCTCGTCGCGCACCCGAAGGTGGCCGAGGCCGCCGTGGTCGGCTGCCCGCACGACATCAAGGGCCAGGGCATCTATTGCTACGTGACGCTGATGGAAGGCGAGGAAGGATCGGAGGCGCTGGAGCGCGAGCTGCGGAACCACGTCCGAGCCGAGATCGGCCCGATCGCAACCCCCGACATCATCCACTTCACGCCGGCCCTGCCGAAGACGCGCAGCGGCAAGATCATGCGCCGCATCTTGCGC
The DNA here is from genome assembly GCA_030776605.1 of Pseudomonadota bacterium. Lineage (GTDB taxonomy): Bacteria > Pseudomonadota > Alphaproteobacteria > Sphingomonadales > Sphingomonadaceae > Allosphingosinicella. The sequence continues at coordinate 439 of JALYHK010000140.1, read as the reverse complement.
AAGATCGCCGAAAACGACTTCGGCAATCTCGGCGACACGAGCACTCTCGCCGAGCCGGCGCTCGTGGACGCGCTGATAGAGGGCCGGCGCAACCGCTGAGACGGCGGCTGCGGGCGGCGTGACCTGCCCCGGGCAGCGCCACGATTCCTGCCGGCGTCCCGCTTCTCCCCGCTTGCAATGTAGGTTTCGGTATGTTCTCTTTATATTCTCGTCTGCAACTCGGGCGGGCCGATGAGAATCGATGCCCCACGCCTTCATCGCTTTGCCTTCGGACGCGGCCGCATGCTCTCCGGCGGCGGCGGTTGCGGCGGTGCTCGACCGGACGGACGAAGCGCTCGACTATCTCGATGCGAAGCTCGCCTTCGATGCTCTGGTCGACCCTTCGCTCGACGGGCATCGGGCGCGGGAAGAGGTCGCGCGGCTTGCCGAGGAGGGGCGG
>JALYHK010000139.1 GCA_030776605.1 Pseudomonadota bacterium | reverse complement strand
GTATAGTAGAGCGTGCCGGTCGCCTGCTCCTCGTCCATCACGAAGCGGCCGAGCGCCGCCTCGGCACGCGCGATGGTCGCGTCGACCGTTCGGGTGAGCAGCATCACGTCGTAGGTGTGCCGCTCGTAGTCGAGCGCGGCATCGCGCGCCCGGTTGGAGAGCGCCACCATGACGACCAGGACGATCAGCAGCAGCGTCGCGAGAAGCGCGCCTGCGCCGAGCCAGCCCCGCCGCCAGCTGGTCGAGCCGCCTTGCTCCTCGGCGGCGGCGTCGGTCGGGTCGTCCGCCATCGTGAAGCAAACTAGATCAAGGCTCTTGCCATGGAAAGGCTCGGCGGCGGCGGCCGCTTCGGTCCGCCGCACGCGGCGCTGCGGCTGCCGCAGCTTTCGAGCGCTCAGCCGATGACGCCGGTAGCCCGCCCGGCGGCGGCGAACATCTCCAGGATCTGCCCGACCTGCTCGTCGCTATGGTCCGCGCATAGCGAGCAGCGCAGCAGGTACATGCCGGCAGGGGTCGCCGGCGGCCGCGCCATGTTGACGTAGAGGCCCTGCTCGAGCAGCGCCTGCCATATGCGGACCGTCGTCTCCTGATCCGGCAGCAGCACGGCGATGATCGCCGATTCCGCCTCCGGCGTGGCGAGCCGGAAGCCGAGCTGGCGCAGCCCCTGGTGGAGCCGCCGGCTGTTCTTCCAGAGGTGCGCGCGCTTCTCCTGCGCGTGCATCAGCTTGCGGATCGAGGCGGCGGCGGTCGCCACCACCGAAGGCGGCAGCGAGGCGGTGAAGACATAGGGTCGGCAGACCAGCCGCATCACCTCGAACTTGGGGTGATTGGAGACGATGAAGCCGCCGACCGTGCCGACCGACTTCGAGAAGGTGCCGACGACGAAATCGACCTGATCCTCGACTCCCGCTTCCTCGAAGACGCCGCGGCCATGCTCGCCGAAGAAGCCCATGCCGTGCGCCTCGTCGACCGCCACCATCGCGCCGTGCCTCCTGGCGACCTCGACCATCTCCTTCAGCGGCGCGATGTCGCCGAGCATCGAATAAACGCCTTCGAGCACGACCAGGCGCCCGCCCTCGGCGGGGAGCCGCCCGAGCCGCCGGTCGAGGTCCTCGACGCTGTTGTGGCGGAAGCGGACGATCTGCGCACTGCCCATCGCGCAGCCGTCGTAGATCGACGCGTGGCTGTCGGCGTCAAGGACGATGAAGTCGTCCTTGCCGGCGATCGTCGACATCAGCCCCAAATTGGCCTGGTAGCCGGTCGAGAAGACCATCGCGTGGGCCGTGCCGTAGAAGTCGCGAAGCGCCGCCTCGACCTCCGTATGGCCCTGATAGGTGCCGTTGAGAACGCGGCTGCCGGTGGTGCCCGAGCCATATTCGTCGAGCGCCTTCTTGCCGGCCGCGATCACGTCGGGATCGAAGGTCATCCCCATATAATTGTAGGTGCCGAGGAGGATCGTCTCCTTGCCCTGGATGATCGCCAGGGTCGGCGAGATCACCCTCTCCATCACCAAGGCGAACGGGTCGCGCACGCCGGTGTCGAGCAGGGCCTGGCGCTCGGCGATCAGCGGGTCGAACTTGGAGAAGAGGTCGCGGCCGTGCGAGGGCGCGATGCCGGTCTCGTCGGCGGGATCCATCGGCGTCCGCGCGGCCTCGGTCATGGGAGGGGGAGTCCCGTTGACGTCGAGCGATGGCGAGACGCCAGGTCAAGCGAAGCCGAGGCCTCGGTCGGCGCCGGCCCTCGGCTGCGCTCGGGTGCGCTCCTCGACTCCGCTCGGGCCGAACGGCTGCAAGCGGCGGTCATTTCCCGCTCTTCAGCTTCTCGACGGCGTCGACGAGCTGGCCCACCGTCTCGATCTCGGCCTGCATGTTCATCGTGATGAGGATGTCGAACTCGTCCTCGATCGCGGCGACGAAATCCATCACCGTGAGGCTGTCCCATTCGAGGTCGCCGGCGAAGGTCGTCGCCTCGGTCAAGACGATGTCCTTCTTGTTGAAGGGCTCGATCAGCTCGGCGACCTTGGCGAAGGTTTCGTCTCTCTCGGTCATGGCGCCCCTTTAGGTAGCGGGCCTCACCGTGCCAAGCGATTAGGGCCGAAACGCGGCCTCCGCTTGGCAAGCCCGCCACGGCCGTGGCACAAGCGGGCGCACCGAAGGGAGGGGGCTCTCGTGGACCAGGACCCGCCGGCCGGCGAGCCGCACTATCCGCCCAATGCCATCCACATGATGCGCACCACCCAGCTCGCGCACTTCCAGCTGTCGGCGATGGCCGATCACAAAGCGAGCATCCTGATGGGCGCGACCTTCGTCATCTTCACGATCACGGTGGGCCAGGCGCGCGGCGCCGACGCGCCGCTGCCGCTGCTGATCCTCGGCGCCTTCGCCTTCCTGTCGGCGATCTGCGCCGTGCTCTCGGTGCTGCCGGCGACGCGGCGGCGCAAGGGCGATCGGCTCAACCTGCTCTTCTTCGGCTCGTTCACCGAGCTCGACGAGGAGCATTTCGTCGACGCGATCACCGAGCGGCTGGCCAGCGACGACAGCATCTACCGGACGATGGCGCGCGACATCTATCAGAACGGCTGCGTGCTCCAGCACAAGAAGTACCGGCTGCTCGGCTGGTCCTACCGCGTCTTCCTGGTCGGCCTCGTCGCCAGCGCCGCTGCCTTCGTGCTCGAGTTCGCCCTCTGAGCTAGAGCCAGCCTTGCTCGCGGTACCAGTCGGCGGTCTCCTTGAGGCCGCTCGGCGTCCGCACCTGCGGAGTCCACAGCGCCGGCGGCGGGCGGCGGGCGGGAGTCACCACCCAGTCCGGGTGGCAGAAATATTTCACTCTGTCGGACGTCAGCTTGGCACGACCGCGGCGCAGCAGCCGGTCGAGCCCCGAGGCGGCGCGCAGCACCGGACGCGGCATCGACAGGGTCGCGGCGCGGCGGCCGAACAGACGGCCGAGCGTCCGCGCGAAGTGGCGGTGCTCCCAGCCGCCCTCGCGCCCGTCGTCGGGCTCGTAGACTTCCGAGATCGTCTCCGGTTCCTCGAGAACCGCCAGGATCAGCCGGCACAGGTCCTCGACGTGGATGACCGAGAAGCGGCCGCGCGGCGGCAGCGCGACGAAGCCGCGCTTGGCCATCTTGAACAGCTCGAAGGTCTCGCGGTCGCCGGGCCCGTAGACCGCCGGCGGTCGGATCACCGTCCAGTCGAGCCCCGAAGCGGCGATGAGCCGCTCCGAGCGCGCCTTCGACCAGCCGTAGTCCGAGAGCTGCGGCTCGCGCGCGGCGAGCGAGGAGAGGTGGACGAAGCGGCGCAGGCCGGCCTCGCGCGCCGCGTCGATCAGCGCTGCGGTGCCGCTGGCGTTGACCTTGTCGAACTCGGCGCGGCTGCGGGCGCTGATCAGCCCGGCGATGTGGACCGCCGCGTCGGCGCCGGTGCAGAGCTTGACCAGGCTGTCGATTCGGTCGAGCGCGCCGTCCACCCAGTCGATTCCCTCCTCGGGCGGCTTCCAGCCCCTGGTCAGCGCGCGCAGGTCGTAGCCCGCCTCCCGAGCGACCCGCAGGAAATGCGAGCCGACGAATCCGGTCCCTCCGGTCACGGCGAGGGTGCGGATCTTGCGAGGTTTGGGTTTCGTCATCTGCAGGCTCGGCCGTTCGGACCTCTCCGTTGAATCATAGCGGCGACCACTCGCCCTCCTCCGTCCTCTCCTCGGCCGGCCTGGGCTCGATCCGCGCTACGAGGGCGTCGAGCACCGCTTCCAGCCCCTCGCCGCTCGCCGCCGACACCGCGAGCGGCCGCACCCCCGCTTCGGCTTGGAGCTCGTCGCCGAGCGCCTCGAGCAGCTCCTGATCGAGCGTGTCGGCCTTGCTCAGCGCCAGCACCTCCGGCTTGGCGGCGAGGCCGGCGCCATAGGCTTCGAGCTCGTCGCGCACAGTGCGATAGGCGGCGGCCACGTCATCGGCATTGGCGTCGACCAGGTGGAGCAGGACCTTGGTGCGCTCGACATGGCCGAGGAAGCGGTCGCCGATGCCGGCCCCTTCCGCCGCGCCCTCGATCAGGCCCGGGATGTCGGCCATCACGAACTCGCGCTCGCGGTGGCGGACCACCCCCAGCTTCGGGTGGAGAGTCGTGAACGGATAGGCGCCGACCTTCGCCCTGGCGTTGGTCACGGCGTTGAGGAAGGTCGACTTGCCGGCGTTGGGAAGCCCGACCAGGCCGACGTCGGCGATCAGCTTGAGGCGCAGCCAAACCCACATCTCCTCGCCCGGCCAGCCGGTGCCGTGCTGGCGCGGCGCGCGGTTGGTGGCGGTCTTGAAGCTGGCGTTGCCGCGCCCGCCCTCGCCGCCCTTCAGCAGCACCACCCGCTGCCCGGCCTCGGTGAAGTCGGCGAGGACATGCTCCTTGTCCTCCGAAAGCAGCTGCGTCCCTACCGGCACCTTGATCACCAGGTCCTTGCCGCCGGCGCCGGTCTGGTTCCGCCCGGCGCCGCCCTTGCCGCGCTCGGCCTTGAAGTGCTGCGCGTAGCGGAAGTCGATCAGCGTGTTGAGGCCCTCGACGGCTTCGAAGACGATGTCGCCGCCCTTGCCGCCGTCGCCGCCGTCGGGCCCGCCGAACTCGATGAACTTCTCGCGCCGGAAGCTCACCGCGCCCGGCCCGCCGGCGCCGGAGCGGACGAAGATCTTCGCCTGGTCGAGGAAATGCATGGCGGCGATTTAGGGGAGGCCGCTGTCCCCCGCCACCCCCACCGCGGCGACCAGCTGCCGCCGCGCGAGCT
>JALYHK010000138.1 GCA_030776605.1 Pseudomonadota bacterium | reverse complement strand
TTGTCGGGGAGGAAGCGGTCGGAGATGTAGCGGTGGGAGAGGGTCGCCGCGGCGACGATCGCGCCGTCGGTGATCCTGACGCCGTGGTGGAGCTCGTACTTCTCCTTGAGGCCGCGCAGGATCGAGATGGTGTCCTCGACGCTCGGCTCGCCGATGAACACCGGCTGGAAGCGCCGCTGCAGCGCAGGGTCCTTCTCGACATGCTTCCTATATTCGTCGAGCGTGGTGGCGCCGATGCAGTGGAGCTCGCCACGCGCCAGCGCCGGCTTGAGCAGGTTCGAGGCGTCCATCGCGCCTTCGGACTTGCCGGCGCCGACGAGAGTGTGCATCTCGTCGATGAACAGGATGATCTCGCCTTCGCCCTGCTTCACCTCGTCGAGCACGCCCTTGAGGCGCTCCTCGAACTCGCCGCGATATTTCGCGCCGGCGATCAGCGCCCCCATGTCGAGCGCCATCAGCCGCCGGTCCTTCAGCGAATCGGGGACGTCGCCGTTGGCGATGCGCAGCGCCAGCCCTTCCGCGATCGCGGTCTTGCCGACGCCGGGATCGCCGATCAGCACCGGATTGTTCTTGGTGCGCCGGGCGAGGATCTGGACGGTGCGGCGGATCTCCTCGTCGCGGCCGATCACCGGGTCGAGCTTGCCGTCCCGCGCCGCTTGCGTCAGGTCGCGGGCGAACTTCTTGAGCGCGTCGTAGCGGTCCTCGGCCGAAGCGGTGTCGGCGGTTCGCCCGCCGCGAAGCTCGTTGATCGCGGCATTGAGCGCCTCGGCCTTGACGCCCGCGTCGGCGAGCGCCTTGCCGGCGTCGGTCTTGGACATCACCAGGGCGAGCAGCAGCCGCTCTAGGGTGACGTAGCTGTCCCCCGCCTTCTGGGCGATCTGCTCGGCCTGGTCGAGCACCCGCATCGTCTCCCCGTCGATGCCGGGCGGCTGGTTGGCGCCGCTGCCGGAGACTGCGGGGATTTTGGCGAGCGCCTCGTCGGTCTCCCGCCGCGCCGCCTCCGCGCTGCCGCCGGCGCGGGCGATGAGGCCGGAGGCCATGCCCTGCTCGTCCTCGAGCAGGGCCTTGAGCAGGTGCGCGGGCGCGATCCGCTGATGGTCCATGCGCATCGCGACGGTCTGCGCCGCCTGCAGGAAGCCGCGGGCCCGATCGGTGAATTTCTCGAGGTTCATGCTCTTCCCCGTTGCTTGACCGAAGCCATGTAGTGTTGCCGATGTGCAACACAAGGGGCGGGCAACGATTCCGATGCCGAGCGCCAAAAAATCTCCACAAAGCTGTTGCTTTGGCGGGGCGGCCGCTTAGGCTCCGCCTCCTGCCGAACCTGAGGGAATCCGCATGCGCGAGCTCTTGACCGCACTTGCCCTTTTTTCCGGGCTGACGCTCGCCTCCTGCGCCCGCCCCGCCGCCGTCGAAACCACCGCCGCTGCGCCCGCCGCCGTCGCCCCCGCCGCGGCGAGCGCCGCCGAGCTGCTCCGGCGCGTCGACATTCCTTATGAGACCTTCACCCTCGACAACGGCCTGCGGGTGATCGTCCACGAGGACCGCAAGGCGCCGGTGGTCGCGGTCTCCGTCTGGTACAATGTCGGATCGAAGGACGAGCCGGAAGGCAAGACCGGCTTCGCCCACCTGTTCGAGCACCTGATGTTCAACGGCTCCGAGAACGCCCGCGGCGACTATTTCGAGCCGCTGCGCGAGATCGGCGCCACCGACCTCAACGGCACCACCTCATTCGACCGCACCAATTATTTCCAGACGGTGCCGACGCCGGCGCTCGAGCGCGCCCTGTTCCTCGAGAGCGACCGGATGGGCCATCTGCTCGGCGCCGTCACCCAGGAGAATCTCACCAACCAGATCGGCGTGGTGCAGAACGAGAAAAGACAAAGCGACAATCAGCCTTTCGGCCTCGTTCCTTACGCGCTGTTCCGGACGCTGTTCCCGGACGGCCACCCCTACGGCCACACGCCGATCGGCTCGATGGCCGATCTCGACGCGGCGACGCTCGAGACGGTGCACGAGTGGTTCCGGCAGAATTACGGGCCGAACAACGCCATCCTGGTGCTCGCGGGCGACATCGACGTCGAGACTGCCCGGCCGCTGGTCGAGCGCTATTTCGGCCATATCCCGCGCGGCCCCGAGAACGTCCCCGCCGAGGCCGACGTGCCGACGCTCCCCGCCCGCGTCGACGAGGTCGTGACCGATCGCGTCGCCAACGTCCGACTCTACCGCAGCTGGGCGGTGCCCGGCATGCTCCACGAGGATGCGGACGCGCTGCAGGTCGCCGCGTCGGTGCTCGGCGGCCTCGCCAGCTCCCGGCTCGACAACATCCTGGTGCGCGACGAGCAGAGCGCCGTCTCCGTCAGCGCCTCCTACTCCCCGTTCCACCGGGTGGGACTGTTCAGCGTCGTCGTCAACGTCAAGCCAGGCGAGGACGCCGATGCGGTGTCGCGGCGGCTCGACCAGATCATCGCCGATTTCATCGCCACCGGGCCGACCGCCGACGAGGTGCAGCGCACCGTGATGCGGGCGGTCTCGAGCCGGGTTCAGGGGCTGGAGCAGGTCGGCGGCTTCGGCGGCAAGGCGGTCGCCCTCGCCGAGGGGATGCTCTATGCGAACGACCCGGACTTCTACAAGCGCAGGCTGCAGCGGCTCTCGGCGGTGACGCCGGAGGAGGTTCGGGCGGCGATGCAGCGCTGGCTCACCCGCCCCGTCTACGCGCTGCGGGTCAACCAGGGCGAGCGCGGCACCTACGAGGAGGCGGCGACGGTCCAGGCCGGGACCAGCCAGCCGGGGCAGCCGGGCTCGGCGCAGCAGCGGCAGGGGCCTGCCCAGCAGCCGCCTCCGCCGGCGCGCCAGGCCCTGCCGGAACCTGCGGCGCAGGCGGCCTCGCGCGATCCCGGCCCGGCCGAAGCGGGCGCGCGCCAGATGCCGCCGGTCAGCGGCACCGCCGAGCTCGACTTCCCCGAAGTGCAACGGGCGCGGCTGTCGAACGGCATCGAGGTCGTCTACGCCCGGCGCGCGGCAGTGCCGGTGACCCGCATCGCGGTTGAGTTCGATGCCGGCATCGCCGCCGACCCGGCCGACCGGCAGGGCACCCAGAGCCTGATGCTCAACCTGCTCGAGGAGGGCACGACCAGCCGCAGCTCGCTCCAGATCGCCGAGGAGCAGGAGCGGCTCGGCGCGATCATCACAACCGGGGCGAGCATGGACCGGACGGCGGTGATGCTCACCGCGATGACGCCCAACCTCGGTCCGTCGCTCGATCTGCTCGCGGACATCATCCGCAATCCGGCGTTCGCGCCGGCGGAGGTCGAGCGGCTGCGCGCGCAGCAGCTCGCTTCGATCGCCGCGGAAATGACCCAGCCGGCCGGCCTCGCCCAGCGCGCGCTGCCGCCGCTGCTCTACGGGCCGCAGCATCCCTACGGGAAGCCGTTCACCGGCACGGGCGATGCCGAGGCGGTGCGCGTCGTCATCCGCGACGAGCTGATCGCCTTCCACCAACGGTGGATCCGCCCCGACAGGGCGCAGATCTTCGCCGCGGGCGACATTCCGCTCGACCGGCTGGTGGCGATGCTCGAGGCGCGGTTCGGCAACTGGACGGCGCCGGCGGTGCCGGCCGGCACAAAGAGCTTCGAGGCACAGCCGCCGGCGACGCAGCCGCGCATCGTGCTGATCGACCGGCCGCAGTCGCCGCAGTCCTTCATCCTCGCGGGCCAGCTGCTGCCGGTGCGCGGCACCGAGGACCTCCTGACGCTGCAGGCGGCGAACGAGGTGCTCGGCGGCAACTTCCTCGCCCGGCTCAATATGGAGCTGCGCGAGCGGCGCGGCTGGTCCTACGGCACCTTCGGCGCCCTGCGGATGCTCGAGCACCGCTTCCCCTATATGATCCAGGCGCCGGTCCAGGCGGACCGTACGGGGGATTCGATCCGGGCGCTGATGGAGCAGGTGAGGAGCTTCCTCACCACCGACGGCGTCACGCCCGCCGAGCTCAACCGCACGATCCTCGGCAACACCCGGCAGCTGCCGGGCCAGTTCGAGACTTCGACGGCGGTGCTGGGGGCGCTGCGCTCGAACGAGCTCTACGACCGGCCCGACAATTATTGGGAGACGGTGGCGGACCGCTACCGCGCGATGACGGCCGCGGAGCTCGACCAGGTGGCGCGCCGGACGATCGATCCCAACCGCTGGGTCTGGGTGGTGGTCGGCGACGCCTCGCGCGTACGGCCCCAGCTCGAGGGCCTCGGGCTGCCGATCGAAGTGATCGCCCCCCGCTAGGCGGGAAGCAGCCGGGTGACGTGGCCCATCTTGCGGCCGGGGCGCGGCGCGCCCTTGCCGTAGAGGTGGAGGTGCGCGGCGGGGTCGGCGAGGATCTCGCGCCACCGCCCCACCTCGTCGCCGATGAGATTGTCCATCCGGACGCGCGGCGCGGCGAGCGCGGTCGCGCCGAGCGGGAGGCCGCAGATCGCCCGGACGTGGTTCTCGAACTGCGAGGTGAGGGCGCCCTCGATCGTCCAGTGGCCGCTGTTGTGGACCCGGGGCGCCATTTCGTTGAACACCGCGCCCTCCTCGGAAGCGAAAAATTCGATGCACAGCATGCCGACATGGCCGAGCGCGTCGGCAACGCGCCGGGCGAGCGCCTCGGCCTCGGCGGCGGCCTCGGCGAGGTCCGGGCCGGCGGGCAGCTCGCAATGGTGGAGGATGCCGCCTTCGTGGACGTTGCGCGGCGGGTCCCACAGCGTGACGGCGCCGTCCATGGATCGGC
>JALYHK010000137.1 GCA_030776605.1 Pseudomonadota bacterium | reverse complement strand
CGGCATCCGCCACCGCCAGCGTCGCCTGCAGCGGCTCGTGCCACCGCCGCCCTTGTGGAGCACATGGGTGAACTGATGGGTGGCAAGGTCCTGCTAGTTCGACAGTTGCAGGATGGGCGCCGTCATGCTTGATTCGGCGTTTGGCTTGAGGTTCCTACAAGAGCTTCGAGTGCGGCAGGAGGCATAAGTGAGGGCCGTTCCAGGGGCTAGCGGAATGGGTGGTTGCCGTGGGCCGAATTACTGCGCGTCCTGAAGAAATCCGCGAGAATCATGTTCCGACGGCGAGAGGCCGGTCGTCGGACGGAACGGTGGGGAGTGAAGGCTCGGCAAATTGCATCGAAAGAGGACCGGCCGGCGTCAGCGACTCGATCTCCCTATCAAGCGTCTGGAAAATTTTCGGTCGGCGCTCGCAGGAGGCCATGACCGCGATCTGCGCAGAAGGCCTCGACAAGGCGGAGGTTCTCGCTCGCTTCGGTTGCGTGGTCGGCGTGGCGGATGCAAGTTTTTCGGTTCGGCGCGGCGAGGTCTTCTGTGTGATGGGGCTTTCGGGCTCCGGCAAGTCCACCTTGGTGCGACACATCAACCGGCTCTTGGAGCCGAGCGCCGGCAGCATCACGATCGAAGGCGAGGACGTGACCGCGCTTTCCGGCGAAGCACTGCGCCGGCTCCGCGCGAAGAAGATCGGCATGGTCTTCCAGAACTTCGCGCTCCTGCCCCATCGGACCGTGCGCGACAATGTGGGATTGCCGCTCGAGGTGCAGGGCATACCCAAACTCGATCGCTATGACCGGGCCGAACGCTGTTTGAAAATTGTCGACCTCGGCGCTTGGGGCGACAAGTTCGCGCACGAGCTTTCCGGCGGGATGCAGCAGCGCGTCGGCCTGGCCCGGGCGCTCGCTGCGGACCCGGACATCCTTCTGATGGACGAGCCCTTCTCAGCGCTCGACCCGCTGATCCGGCGCCAGCTTCAGGCCGAGTTCCTGGCGCTGTCGCGGGAGCTCCACAAGACGACGGTCTTCATCACACACGATCTCGACGAGGCGATCCGCATCGGGCACCGCATCGCGATCATGAAGGACGGGCGCATCGTCCAGATCGGCACGCCGGAGGAGATCGTTACCGAACCCGTCGACGACTACGTCGCGGAGTTCGTCGCCGGCATATCGCGGTTGAAGCTCGTGCATGCAGGCAAGATCATGCGCCCCTTGCCGGCACCACTTCAAGCCGCACCCGATTGTTCGCATGCGCCGCGTGCTTCGGTCGGCGCCGATCTCGACGAATTGATCGATCTCGCCATCGAGCATGGCGAGGACATCGTCATCGTCGACGACGCTGGCCGTGCGGTCGGCTTGGTCTCGCATCCCGATCTTCTGCGCGGGGTCCAGGGCGGGAAGGAGCAGGGTGTCAGGATCGAGCGCGAGCCGACTGCTGCTTTCGAGGCATCGGCCGGACCCTCGCACGAGGAGCAGGATGCGCGGATCGCGGAGTTCGTCGGGCCGGGCGCTGATCATTATGTACGGACGTTCCGCAGCATCGGGGCGGGGCGGTATGCGGTCTTCAATCTCGCGGCCGCCTTGCTTGGCCCCGTCTGGGCCGGTGCCCGTTCGCTCTGGCCGCTGTTCTGGGCCTTCGTGATACTCGAAATGATCGCACTCGTCCAAATCGCCCGCGCCTTCCTCGGCGATCTTGGCAGCGATGCCGCTGCGCGGGCGGCGGCCCTCCTGGCCCGTGCGGAGGAGCGCGCCGAGAGCGCGGCCGCCGCGACGGCGGCGGGTGCCGAAAACGCTGTAAGGCTCGCGGAAAGCGCGGAACGCTTGCGCCAGACCGCCGCCGCCGCGCTGGCCGAGGCGGAGGCGCTGTCGGCGCAGTCCACCTCGATTGCGCTCGTCGGTCTCGCGCTCCTCGTCGTCGTGAAGCTCTTCGAAGGCCTCATCGCCGACCGGGCGCTGGAGAAACGGTTCACCTTGTGGCGCTCGAACCGTTCAATCGGGACCGGCATATCCTGGACCGGCGCCGCCGTGGCCGCCGCGCTCGCCGCCTTCGTATATCCTTTGACCATCTACCGCTTCGCCGCGGATAGTCCGCCCGTCTGGCTCACGACCTTCCCGGCCGAGACGGATTTCCGCGCCAACGCCGCACGGACTATGGACGCAGGATTCGATTGGCTGGCGGCGGCTGGCGAAGGCCTCTTCGACTCTATCACCTTGGCGATCCGCGCGCTGCTCGATGCCCTGGAGCTGATGCTAGTCGCGACGCCTTGGCCGGTCGTGATGGTGGCGATTTGCGCGATCGCTTGGCTTCTCGCCGGCCCGCGCGTGTTGATCTTCACCGCGGCGGCGGTCGCATATCTGGCGCTCTTCGGGTTCTGGGAAAAGGCGATGGCAACGGTTGCGCTGCTCGGAGCGGCGGCGGTGATTTGCGTGATCCTCGGTGTTCCGCTCGGGATCTGGTTCTCCAAATCCAACCGTGCTTATGCCGTGGCGCGGCCAGTGCTGGACTTCATGCAGACCATGCCGGCTTTCGTGTACCTCATTCCGGTCATTGCCTTCTTCGGAACGGGCAAGCCCCCCGGCATCCTGGCAACCCTGGTCTTCGGGATGCCGCCGGTGATACGCTTGACCGCACTCGGCATGAAGGGCGTTCCGGAATCGGTGAAGGAAGCGGCTTCGGCCTTCGGCGCCACGTGGCGCTTCCAGCTATGGAAGGTGGAGTTGCCGCTTGCCATGCCGTCGATCCAGACCGGTATCAATCAGACCATCCTCATGTGCCTGTCGATGGTGGTCATCGCCTCGCTGATCGGTGCCAAGGGGCTCGGCGAGGATGTGCTCGAGGCGCTGCAGTACGCCGCCGAAGGCCAGGGCATGCTGGCGGGCCTCGCCATCCTTTTCTGCGCCATGGTGCTCGACAGGATCGTGGCCGGCCGCCCGCCAGCCAAGAGCGGTTGAGGAACTGCATGAGAAGGTTCGGTCGGCGGTTTTACCCGGGATAAAGAGGAGAGAAGACGATGAAGCAGCTTGTCTATTCCAGCGTCGCCCTCGGTACGCTGCTCGCCGGCGCCGCTCAGGCGGCCGACATCGCCATCGGCGTGCCGAACTGGCCATCTGCGAAGGCGGGCGCGGCCGTGCTGAAGGCGCTGGCCGAAGAGGAGTTCGGCGCAAACGTCACGATGGTGCCGGGCACAAATCCTGTCATCTTCGCCGCCATGGCCGGTGGCAAGGGCGATATCGACATCCATCCGGAAGTCTGGCTGCCCAACCAGCAGAACCTAGTCGACGAGTACAGCGAAACCGTCGCCGTCGGGGAGCCGATGTTCCAGGGCGAGCAGGGACTTTGCATGACCGAGCAGGGATCCGAGATGCTCGGCGTCTCGGCCGTCTCCGAGCTCGGCGACCCGGAGATCGCCGCGAAGCTCGACAGCGATGGCGACGGCAAGGGGGAGATCTGGGTCGGCGCGCCGGGCTGGTTCTCCACCAACGTCGAGAAGGTTAAGATGCGCGACTACGGCCTCGCCGAGCTCTACGAGCCGGAGGTGATCGACGAAACGCTGGCGTATGCCCGCATCGAAGAGAAGGAGAACAAGGGCGAGCCTTACGTCTTCTACTGCTACACGCCGCACCACATCTTCGCGCAATACGACCTCGTCATGCTCGAGGAGCCTCCCTACGACGAGGCGAAATGGACGATGGTGCAGCCGGACGAGGATCCGCAATGGATGGAGAAATCGAGCGTCTCCACCGGCTGGAAGCCGGCCGACATCCAGCTAGCCTACTCCAGATCTCTGGAAGAGCGGGCGCCGGAGGTATTGACGCTGCTCCAGAATTTCAAGCCCACCAATGACATCGTCGCCGACTGGACCTATCAGATGGTGGTGGAAGGAAAGGACGAGAACCAGGTCGCCGAGGAATGGATCGCTCAGAACCGCGAGATCGTGGACAAGTGGCTCGGCCTCTGATGGGCCGAGTGACTGGACCCATCCTGCTGGCCCCATCCGACGATCTCGGCGTCCAGATCAACGGCGTGCTCGCCGCCTCAGAGCTCGCGGACCGTGCCATCTGGCCCCTGCCCAGAGGGCGTGAGCGTTCTCGCTCCGCGCTAGCAGGACGTTGAAGAATGGGCTGTGGGCGCGGTGGAGCGGGGCAGGCGGATCAGGTGGTAAGCCGCGGCCGCGAGGGTGAACGACCAGCGCACCCGTTCGAGACTGCGCAGGCGGGTGCGCGCCTGCCCGGCGATGGTCTTGATCCAGGCGAACGCCTCCTCGATCCGCTGGCGCGCGCGCTGGTTTTGGGCATCGCCCGGATGGCGCGTCGTCCGGCCGTCGATCGGAGCGGCGGCCGCTGGTGTTCTGCGCGCTGTGCGGCGTGACCCGGCGCGCGCGCAGCTCCAGGACGAGGGCATCGAAGCCGCGGTCGGCGCCGAGCGTCGCCGGGCCGGTGGTCGGCAGCCGGTCGAGCATGGCCAGCGCCGCCAGCCGCTCGGCGTGCCCCGAGGCGCGGGTCAGCTCGGCGTCGACCAGGAGGCCGCTACGGTTCTCCATCAGCACGTGGCCGACGAAGCAGAGCCGCGCCTCCATGCCCGGCCCCCTCCGGTAGAGTAGGGCATCGGGCTCGGTGGTGGAGCCGTGCGTCAGGTTGCTCCGGCGCTCGCCGCGGATCACGGACAGAAGCCAGCACCTCGCCGGTGTTCAACAACCCCTTGGCTCGCCACGCCCGATGACAGAAGGTGTCCGCTTGTGCTCCGCACCGGACCGACGCAAGGTCGACCACGGAC